>JAJFIT010000001.1 GCA_021774775.1 Alphaproteobacteria bacterium
CAGGCGTAAAAGAAGCAGTGTATCTGCGGCCACAACAAGAGCGCGCGGTTGCCGAAGCCAAGCCTGGACGGTCGTCGTCCAGCACCAGAGCTTCAGGCACGAAAGCGCAGCTTAAGCCGCTGTTTTCCAGTTTGCAGCTAACGCCGGTTCGCCGTGGTCGCCGCATTATTGGCTTTAGGTTGCCGGAACCAACACCGCTCGCGCTTTTGGGAACCGGCCTGGAAGGCGGCGACATTTTGACAAGCGTTAATGGGTCGCCGTTGTCGTCGTTTGAACGGTTGCAGGAGACGAGTGAAGCCTTGTCGCTGTCGTCCCGTCTGTTGTTGGAAATAGAGCGGCGCGGTCAAAAAATCGAACTGACCGTCAACCTCGAAGGAAATAGCTAGATGAAGCGGATACTTACAAGTTTGACGGTAGCCCAAAAAAAGACCCGAAATAGGGCTCGGAAGGTGACCAAATGTCTCGCGGTTTTGTTGGTCGTTCAGCTAGCAGCCCTGCCCGCCGCTTACGGACAGGACAGCGGCCATATTCTGAACTACCGGGATGCAGAAATTCGAGCTTTTATTGATGATATCGCCGGGATTACGGGCCGAACATTCATCATCGACCCGCGGGTGCGCGGTAAAATCAACGTCGTGTCGTCTGAAACAGTGACGGTTGAAGGTGTTTTCCAAACCTTTTTGTCAGCCTTGAAAGTGAATGGGTTTACGCTGGTTCCAACCGCTAGTGGGGCGTTCAAAATTGTACCTGACGAGATTGCCGCGCAGGATGCTGGCCCGGTAAACCAGGAGCGCTCCGGTGACGTGCTCGTGACCCGCGTGTTCAGCCTGAAATATGCTGACCCACTCGCCGTCCAGGCCGCAGCGAAACCCTTTGTTTTCAAAAACGGCCGGGTTTTCGCCCGTAAGGGCATGCCAGTGGTAATTGTAACCGATTATGCCGACAACTTGGCGCGCATTGCCCAGTTGGTTGCCAGCATGGACGTCGACCATTCGGTTATTCGCACATTGGCCTTGGAAAATACTTCTGCCGGTGAAATGGCAGACATCGCGCTCAAATTGGCTGCGCAGCCGGGCTTTGATGACAATGTTTTGCAGTCTTTGACCGCGATGCCGCTCGATTCCAGCAACACACTCATTCTTAAAGGTCCGCTGGACCTGATTGAAACCGTCCTCCCGGTACTGAAGGAACTGGATAAAAATAATGCATCGCGCGGCGATTTGCGGGTTGTTTACCTGAAACACGCAAACGCGGAAAAACTGATGCCCATGTTGGAGACAGTCACTAACTCCCTGTCTCGAAAAGACAAGTCAGGCAACGCAATTTCAGCGGACGGTGATGTGTCAATCTCTGCTTACGCAGGGGCGAACGCTGTTGTTATCAATGCATCCAGCGAAATGCAGCAGCGCATCGCCAATGTTATTAATATGCTGGATGTCGCCCGGGCTCAGGTACTGGTCGAGGCCATAGTGGTTGAGGTATCGGACAGCGCGGCCAAAGAGCTTGGGGTGCAGTATCTGCTGGCAGGCGGGGATAACAGCGCGATCCCCTTTACCATGGCGAACTACTCCAATACTGCGCCGAATTTATTGGCTTTGGCCGGGGCATTGACCGTATCTGACGATGATAGCGACACAAGTAGCGCAAGCGACCTGTTTGGTGCTGCGGCGGTAGACAGTTTATTGGGGGTCAACGGATTTGCGCTGGGTGCAGCCGGGCAAACAGACGGTGGAACAATATTTGGCGTGGTTTTGAACGCAATTAAGCAGGACACCGGAAGCAATATTCTGTCGACGCCGTCAATTATGACGATGGACAATGAACCGGCGAAATTCTTGTCAGGACAGGAAATCCCGATCTCAACCGGGGAAACGCTCGGCGCAAACAACGCCAATCCGTTTCGGACCATTGAACGCAAGGACGTGGGTATCCAGCTTGAAGTTACCCCGCAAATAAATGACGGCGACGAAATCCGACTGCAAATTCGTCAGGAAATTTCATCTATCGCTGGACCGGTCAGCTCAAGCTTTACTGAACTGGTGACCAACAAACGCGAGATTGAGACCACCGTAAGCATTCAAAGCGGCGACATTGTTGTGCTTGGCGGTCTGGTGCAGGAAGACGAAATAACGTCCGTCGACAAGGTGCCGTTCTTGGGTGATATCCCGCTGTTGGGGCGCTTGTTCCGTTCGGACAGCAAAAGCCGGGCTAAAACAAATTTGATGATTTTTCTGCGTCCAACAATTGTGCGGAGCGCTGGCGATGCCAAGGCGCTGACAGCAACGAAATATGATTATATTCGCCGCCAGCAATTCAAAGTAAATTCAGGTGGCCTGACAATTGATCAGTTGGTTAAAGACGTGATGGGTGGGCAGCCGGTTCCACAGGTAAAGGACTAGGGACAGATATTGACCGACAAGCCGGACCATATTCTTCGCTATACTTTCGCCCGCGATTACGGGTTTGCGATCATTGACACCGGCGGCAATGCGGCCAGGGTAGCCATGCGCGATGATGCAGTGGTTGTTATGCTTCCGGAAGTCCGGCGGGCCGCTGGCAAACGCCTGCAATTTGAAACCTATAGCCGACCAGAGTTTGATTCGCTGTTGTCTGAAATTCATGCGGTCGACGCGATCGACTCTGATATCGGTGACGAGATGCCCGCGGAAAGCCTCGACCAGGCGCTTGAGGGCATGCCCGCCGCGGCAGATCTGTTGGCAAGCGAGGATGATGCACCTGTTATTCGTCTCATCAACAGTTTAATAGCCGAAGCGGTTAAAAACGCGGCGTCTGACGTACATTTGGAACCGTTTGAAAATCGGCTATCGGTTCGCTTGCGTGTTGACGGTGTTCTGAATGAAGTTGCCAGCCTGCCAGCGCGTATGACGCCCTATATTGTGTCTCGCATCAAGGTAATGGCACGCTTGGATATTGCTGAAAAACGAATTCCACAAGATGGCAGGTTATCGCTTAAGCTGGGCTCCCGGGAATTTGATGTTCGGGTATCGACACTACCCGCCAGACAGGGCGAGCGGGTGGTGCTGCGGCTTTTGGATGCATCGCAAGCACATTTGTCGCTTGAAGATCTGGGCATGAGGCCGGACAGCGAGCAGAAGTTTCGGTCGCTGCTCTCAGAACCAAATGGCATTATTTTGGTCAGTGGGCCAACCGGTTCGGGCAAAACAACCACTCTTTATGCGGGGCTCGGTCTTTTGAACGATCAAAGCCGTAATATCATGACAGTTGAAGACCCGGTGGAATACGCGCTCGACGGCGTCAGTCAAACGCAGGTGAACCCCAAGGTTGGGATGACTTTTGCCTCGGGGTTGCGGGCCATATTGCGGCAGGACCCTGACGTTGTCATGGTCGGTGAAATTCGGGATATGGAAACAGCTGAGATGGCAATACAGGCCAGCCTTACCGGCCATCTTGTTTTGTCGACCGTGCACACCAACAGTTCTGTTGCCGCCATTACTCGTCTCCGCGATATGGGGGTGGAACCTTTCTTGTTGGCGTCAACTATTAAAGGGATTTTGGCGCAGCGGCTGGTTAGGAAACTGTGTAGTAGCTGCAAAAAATCCGCAGACAATGTTGGTGAACTGAAAGACCGTTTCCGTGTAGGCGACGACGAAAAGGCAACTTTCTTTTCGCCGGCGTCCGGCAGCGGTTGCGCAGATTGCGGCGGCAAGGGATATCGAGGCCGCATAGGTATATACGAGCTGGCTCTGATTGGACCGGATCTTCGCAGGATGATCCAGGACGGCGCTTCCGAGCAAGACATCGAGGCGCTCGCCTTTGGCGGACTGAACACTCTGGCGGCAAATGGCCGCGAGTTGGTGCTGGACGGCACCACTACAATTGAGGAAGTGCTCCGGGTTTCCAGAATACAGGAGGCGGCAAGTGCAGGCGTTTGATTACAGTGCGATCGACGCCGCGGGAAAAACCCGTCGGGGCACAATTGCCGCCGAGGGGCAGAAAGAAGCTCGCAAAACTCTGATGGTGCGCGAGCTTTACGCCACCGAGATTAAAGTTGCCGCAGGCGGCGGCGAGCGGAACGGTGAGTGGCTTTCGTATATTTTCAGACAAAAGCAACGCATAAAACCCAAAGACCTGGCGCTTGTCACCCGCCAAATGGCGACCATGATTGCGGCCGCCTCGCCGGTTGAGGAGGTTCTGGCAGCACTTGTCCAGCAGGCTGAAAAAGCCGAAATTCGAGGCGTGTTGACCAGGGTTAGGGCGCACGTTATGGCGGGTATGCGATTGTCGGGCGCGATGGCACAGGAAAGCGACACTTTTGACCCCTTGTATTGTGCCATGGTTGCTGCGGGCGAAGCGGCGGGCTCGCTGGGCGCTGTTCTTGGACGGGTTGCAGAAAACCGCGAAAAAACCGAAGAAATGCGATCAAAAGTTCAGTCAGCGTTGATTTATCCCGCGGTTTTGATGACGGTTGCGATCGGTGTTGTGACAGCGCTGATGATACTTGTAGTGCCCAAGGTCGTGGCTCAGTTCGAAAGTTTCGGCAGCGAATTGCCGTTGTTAACCCAAATTGTTGTTGCCACATCGGGCTTCTTGACCAGTTATGGCCTTGTATTGGCTGTATTATTGCTTTTGGTGGGTTTTGGATTTGTGGTGTTGATGCGCTATCCGTCGGCACAATATTTTGTTCATGCAAATCTTTTGAGGCTACCGATTGTTGGGCGGCTTATCCGTTCGGTAAATGCTGCGCGGTTTGCCCGCTCATTTGGCACCTTGGTGCTTGGCGGCAGCCCGGCGCTTGAAGCCCTGGCGGCGGCGAAAGTAACTGTCAAAAATGTGGTTATCGAAAAACAAGTGGCTGCCGCCGTTGTGCAGGTGCGGGAGGGCACAGGCGTTGCAAGCAGCCTGCGCGGTGTGAGCGGCCTGCCGCCCATGTTGGCGTATATGGCTGCAGCGGGAGAACGCAGCGGCCAATTGGGCGATATGATGCATAAAGCCGCCGACTATCTTGAAAGCGAGTTTGACGGGTTTACCAAAACGGCCCTTAGTCTACTGGAACCAATGATTGTCATCTTTATGGGGGCTGTTGTTGGGGTGATCGTTCTGTCGATTATGTTGCCAATATTGAGGCTCAACAGCCTTGTCCTGATGTAGGAAAGAAACTTATGAAATTATCATTCAGCAAATTACGGAAAATTGCCGCTGCGGCGAAACGGGATGATGCCGGTTTTTCGCTGATCGAATTGATGGTTGTGATTGTGATTATAGGGCTTTTGACCACCATTGTCGTCGTCAATGTTTTGCCCAGTCAGGACCGAGCCATGGTTGAAAAAGCCCGGGCAGATGTGCGGTTGATCGAAACTGCGCTTGAGCTTTATAAACTGGACACCCGGCGTTATCCGACGCTGGAAGAGGGTATTGATATTTTACTGCTGGCGCCGCGCGGGTCTGCTGTGCGGTCTGAAGGATATATCAAATCGCTGCCAACCGACCCCTGGGGCAACCCGTATCAATATCTGGTGCCAGGCGAGCATGGCACATTTGATGTTTTTTCATACGGAGCTGACAGGCGGCTTGGCGGTGAAGGCCTGAACACAGATATTGGTAATTGGTAACCATGGCCCATACGCATGCGTAATAGAAAGTCAGAATCCGGATTTTCCCTTGTCGAGATGATGGTCGTGGTAGTCATTGTCGGCCTGATGACAAGTGCTGTGGTTCTGACTTTACCAGCTAGTAATTCGGATCTGGACCAACGGGCTGCGCGCACAGAAAAGGCGCTGGCTGCATTGTCGCGCCGCAGCGTTATGACAGGTCAGATACTGGGGGTGATATTTTTGGCAGAAGGGTTTGAAACTGTCAGGCTTTCTGACAACGGTTGGGTTGCCGAAAATGCGATTTTGAAACCGGAGGTTCAGAGCTGGCCATCTGTCTGGCTTTTGGAACTGGCGGTCAATAACGTCGATATCGATTTTTCAGAGCCGACGACGAACCCCCATATCTGGTTTTTGCCCACCGGCGAGTATCCGTCTTTTAAGCTAATGCTGTTAGCGGGGACTGAAAAGGCATCGGTTACAGCTCCGGCCTCTGGGTTGATTAAGGTTTTGCACAATGACTAGAGCAACGCGCCGCACCATACGCAATTCCGACAGTGGGTTTTCGCTGGTGGAACTGTTGGTGGCAGTAGCAATACTCTCGCTTGCGGCAGTAACACTGCTGGAAAGCCAATCGCAGGCCATTGGGCTAACCGGCGCGGTTGAACAGCGCAGTCTGGCGTCTATTGTCGCGGAAAACCGCCTTACCATTGGTTTGGGCTTAGGGGAGGCACCAACACCAGGTACGCGCACAGGTTCTGACCGGCAGATGGGCGCAGAGTTTCTCTGGCGCGAAACCGTTAGACCAGCACCCGGCGGTGACTTGCTGATTATAGATGTTGTGGTGTTCGCAGAAGGAAGCGAGCGAGAACTTGCCCGGCTGACCGGCTTTCGGAGGCGTCAGTGATATGAAGCTACTCCCCCGAAATGATGGCGGTTTCTCGTTGGTTGAAACGCTTGTGGCGACATTTATTTTTGCCTTGGTAAGCGCGTCGGCAGTTGCAATTTTGTCAGGTTTTGAGAGCAACCGGATCAGATTGCAGGATGCAAGCAGTCAGCTCGCGGCGCTTGATCAGACGCGGGCAATTATGCGGGCTGATTTTTTTGCCGCCCATAACCGCCCGGTCCGCGATGAATTTGGTAGCACTATTGTTGCTTTTGAAAGCGGTGTTCATATGCCCGAAGGCGCGCTATTGCGCCTGGTGCGCGGCGGCAATCAGACTGCGGCATTGTTTGGCAATATGTCAACGCTTCAGCGCATAGACTATGTGCTGGTGGGCGGCTCCATATATCGCCGTATATTTGACCGAACCGACATCGTAACTGCAGCAGATTTCATCGACCAGAAGCTTATGTCGGATGTTCAGTCGATCTCCTTGCGTTATGCGACAAACGGTATCTGGGTTGAAGAGTGGGGCACACTCGCCGCCGACTTTGACCTGCCGCGGCTGGCCGAAGTCAGTATCACTTTCGGGTCTGGTCAAGACGTTAAAATGATGTTTCTAGTGGGGACGAAAGCATGATTGCTGACCCGGCAACATTCAGGTTCAAAGGTGAAACCGGTGCAGCGCTGGTCACGGTTCTGTTGCTTGTGTCTGTTATGGCTATTGGTACCGTGGTGACCTTTGATGCTTTGGGCTATTCGATAAAACGGTCCAGCGCCCAGCGTCAGTTTGATCAGGCCAGCCTGTATGCTCTCGGTGGTGAACAGCTGGCAATTGCCGCTGCCGAAAGTCTTTACGGCGCAGGGGTGCAGCTAAATGAACCCAGACCGGTTTCCTTTGAAATTGAAGGCGGTCGCATTGATGGCGTGATTTCTGACGCGAGCAATTGCTTCAATGTCAACAGTTTGGTCCAGCGCCGCGAGGTTGGCACCTACGTCGCGCAGGCGATTAGCGTCCAGCAATACAAGCGCCTTTTGCGCGCAGCTGGATTTTCCGACCGGCAAGTTGACCAGTTGGCGGCGACATTGGTTGACTGGATTGACAGCGACAGCAGACCGGCACCATCCGGCGCTGAGGACTATGATTATGGTGCGTTGGATCGACCTTACCGCACCGCAAATACTCTGATCACCGACATATCGGAATTGCATTTGATCAAAGGTTACGATGCCAGCGTTATGTCTATTGTCGCGCCGCTTGTTTGCGCCTCTGACACGGTCACTCCTTCTGTGATAAATATCAATACGCTGACTGTTGATCATGCTGCGCTTTTGATCGGCCTTGTCGGTGGAGGTTTCAGTGTTGAAAATGCTGTTGAGCTTATATTATCGCGGCCCGGAAAAGGCTACGATAATGTCGCTGATTTCTGGCTCGAGCCCATGCTGGCGGCGCGAGAAGTGGAGCAAAGCGTTCGCAGGCAAACATCCGTTAAACCGCAGCGTTTTATCAGCCGTATTCGGGTGAAGCATTTCGATGCAACCAGTTCTTTGACTTCAATTATTCAAGTCGATGACACCGGTGCCGGCCGGTTACTTTCGCATCAACGCGGGGTGTTGCCATGAGCGAGCTGGTTGTTATCGAAATAGCAGAAGACGTGGCCGCGCCGCTGTCGGCCAATCTGTTTTCCGAAGGCGGCGATTGGCAATGTGTGCTCGGCGAAAACACTTTGGCCGCCGCATGCGCGACCAGAAAAGTTGCGGTGGTTGTTGACGGCCGGGTGGCGGCATTACATTTGGCTGCGATGCCCGCGCTTGATGATGCAAAGCTCGTCAAAGTTCTTCCCGGCCTGATGGATGAAAAAATTGCAACCAATGTTCTGGACAACCAATTTGCCCTGTTGGACAAACGCGACCCCGAAACCGGCGTGCGACCTGTTGCGGTTATTGAAAAAAAGGTTCTGAATAAAATTTTGGACCGGCTTGCCGGGCTCGGCGTTAACCCCGATATAGTGACGCCTGATTTTGCATTGCTGGTACGGTCGGCCAGTGGCACCGAGGTCGTGCCCTTGCCGGATCGTTTTGTTGTTCGAACTGCGGACGGCAGTGGTTTTACCGGCGAAAGAAATCTGGTCGAAATGCTTCTTCCTGAGTCAGCCTCTACCGCGTCTGTTACGTCGGATGACTGGCGGAAAATGCTGTCGCGAGCGGTTGATTCGACGGGCAATTTTATGCACGGCGAATACGCGCAAAAAGCAAGTTGGATGGCGGCCTTGGTCTGGTGGAAAAGAGCCGCCTATCTGGCATTATTTGCCAGCGCACTTTATGGAACGCTTTCGTTCTACGGCGCGGCAGAAAATTTCAGTCGCGCGGAAAAACTGTACGGCGAGTCCGAGCAGATATTTCGGGCAAGCCTGCCAGACGTGCGGCGGATTGTTAACATGGAAGCACAAATGCGCCGGGCATTTTTAGCCCGCGGGCAAGAGGGCGGCGGCGAGTTTTTTGCTCTTGTCGCAGTTGTTGTAAAAGCAATTGAGTCGGACGCCACAGCGTCGTTGGAAAGCGTGCGATACGACCAGAACGACGGTGCATTATTGCTGAGTGTATCCTTTCCTTCTTTTGATGAGGCGGCAAAGTTTAATGATGTTTTGCGCCGCGAAGGTATGCAGCTAAACGAGGGCAACAGCCGCCAGGAAGGCGGGCGCATTTTTGCTGAAATTCAGGTGCGCAGACAATGATGAATTCATATTGGCAGACGCTGACAGCGCGCGAACGAACGCTGGTTTCTGCGGCAGTTACTTTGCTGGCGGTAACGCTGGTTTATTTCCTGGCCATTCGCCCACTGGGTATCTATCAGGCTGAAAGCGAGCGCACCTATAGGGCTGCGCTGGATCAATTTCAGGCGGTTCAGTCCTATGCCAACCAACTGCAGGCAGCAGACCGCAAGGCCGGGGGTCCCGCTTTACCGCAGCGACCCGAAAATCTGCGCACCGCAGTTTCCAATGCGGCGCGCAGGTCTGGTGTGGTCATCAGCCGTCTGCAGCCTTCGGAAGACGGGACGTTGACTATCTGGGCCGAGCAGGTCCAGTCTCCGCAGCTGTTTTTGTGGCTTGATACGCTGTCCAGGACCCATGCGGTGAGCCCCAGCAACGTGTTGATCCAGAAAACCTCAACTCCGGGCAACCTGAGGGTTCAATTACAGTTTTCGGATCCGTCTTCATGATCAAAGCCCGGTATCTTGCCGCCTTTTTGGTGCTGGTTTTTGTCAGTGTTTTGGTCGTTTTTGCGCCCGCCCGGATTGTACCGCGTTTTATTGAGCTTCCCGCTGCTCTTGGTTATTCAGGGATTGAAGGCTCTTTTTGGCGCGCGACCTTCACCAATGTTCATTGGCGATCTCGAGCGGTTGGTGATGTCAGCTTTTCTCTTGATCCGCTGACTGCTATCTTGGGTTCATTACAAGCGCAAATAGAGCTAGACAGCAATGATCAAAAGGCGTCTGGCTTGGTGATCATGTCTGATGTGGTTTTACTCGAGGATTTTGAAATAGAAAGCCAGATGCGGACCAAATTGGGCATCTTGCCGATTACTGGCTTGGTGAAGATTTCGGGTGCTCGGCTGGCTTGGGACAGGCAGGGGCAATGTACGCTAGCGCAAGCGAGCCTGACCACGAATATTCCGGCCGTGTTGCTCGCAGACTTTGATAAAAATTTGACCGAAACAGCTGCAGATTTTACTTGCGATGGTGGCCAGCTGTCGTTTGCGTTTGAGCAGGATTTTGCCGCCGGAACGTTATTGGGAACCGGAAGGTTTATCGCAGTTGATACGGTTAATCTGGAGCTTGTTTTGCGTTTTGCTGGCGAGACTGTTATTCCAGATGCGGCGATTGTTTTCATGCGCCGACTTGGTTTCGAGCAGAAGCAGGATGGCTGGTACAACGATGTGGTTTTGCAACTATGATCATTAAGGAACCCTCCGGCCTCAGGCCTATTGCTCTGTGTTTTGCGTCTCTAATGCTTACGGCCTGTTCGCTCGCACCCGGTCCGTCGCCGCAAATACCGAGCAATGTTGAAAGTGTTCCTGTGCCTGTAGAGGCTTTGGGAACCGATGAGGTATTATCCCGGATAAAGCCGCTGCCGTCTCAGCAAATCCCCACAGGCGAATGCGGTTTGTTTCTATGGGCCAAACATCAGGATACACCTTTGGTGTTTTTCCAGCGCTCCGGTGGCGGTGCATTTATGTATTTGGACGACGCTGTCGTGGGCCTGACCCGCACGGGCGCAATTGATCAAATTGCCCTGCAATTTTACGAGGCGCAGATTTTTATGGTTGCCGATGTCACGGTTAAAGTTGACGTGAATCCCGAGCAAATCCGCAGTTTGCAGCAGGGATTGAAATTACCCTCAGGCAGTATTTCTGTGACCACAAAAGCCGGGTGGTCAGCAGCCATGCCGGTTGCAGGCGCCATTGGCTGCCAATAAATTTAGTCGAACGGATTTCATTGCAAACTGATGGCAAGCATTTGATTTATTTCATTTTTTTGAAATATTTATGACGCGGAACTCTAGCGGTTGACCACTGAATCGGGATTGGTATGATCCCCGTGCTTTCTAAAAGCATCAACCTTCTGCCGTGGCTTTGCCACGGCTTTTTTTTGCTTCGACAACTACGCCGCAAGGGCGTGGCAGTCCAGGTAACCGTTGCGCAGAAACCTTGACTTGGAAGCTCTTACCATGAACTAATGTGCGTCATTAAAGGGCGTGTTTCTTTTGGGGGGAATGCGGCGATGTAGGGGAGAAACGCAGTGAAACTCACGAAATTGATGACCGTCAGCTTGTTGGCGCTGTCTAGTGGCGGCGCATTGGCGCAGGCCGAACCAACCAATCTATATTGGGGCGACACCCATTTGCACACGTCATACTCATTCGATGCCTTTATGAACGGTAACAAAAGCGCGGACCCTGATACTGCCTACCGTTGGGCAAAGGGACAACCTGTCGTGCATCCCTATAACCGTGCGCGGGTACAGCTCGACCGGCCCCTGGATTTTCTTGTGGTTGCTGACCACGCAGAACTGATGGGGGTAATTCGCTCGATCCATCTGGGTGATCCGGAACTGCCAGAAATGGGCTGGTGGGGCAGCCTCAAGCGATGGTTTTCTATTCGTGTCCTCAATTCCAAACTGGAAGACGGAACAGCCGGAGAGGTTTTTCTGGACCTGCTGCCCAGCAGTGCTGAAAACCCGGGCAGCGATCCGGTTGCAGACCCAAACGGTCCGACGCCGACAAGGGCCTTTGGTGATACCAACAAGATGGAAAAAATTGCCTGGGATGAAATTATTGATGCTGCCGAGCGGCATAATGAGCCCGGGAAATTTACCAGTTTTATTGGTTGGGAATGGAGCTCAATCCCGACCGGTGCGAACCTGCACAGGATCGTTATGTCGCCCAATGGCGGCGATATTGCCAAAAAATATCAACCCTATGGCTCGGATGACAGCCAGTACCCGCAAGACCTATGGGCGTGGCTGGATGAGACCTCCAAGAAAACCGGTGCAGAATTCATCGCGATTCCACATAACTCAAACATTTCCAAAGGCTATATGTTTCAGGACACAACCCTGAAAGGCGCGCCGGTAACCGCAGACTACGCGCGCATCCGCAATCACTGGGAACCGGTAACCGAAATTACTCAAATCAAGGGCGATTCTGAAACCCATCCCAGTTTGTCTCCTGATGATGAATTTGCCGATTTCGAGCAATATAGTTTTTACATCCAGAAAACTGACGGTGGTTATAAATATACGGCCAGCAAAGCCGATTTTGTCCGTTCTGCCCTGAAAACCGGGTTGGAAACCGAGGAAAAAGTCGGCGTCAATCCCTATAAATTTGGTGTTATCGGCTCGACCGACAGCCATAGCGGTCTTGCCTCGGCGGACGAAGACAACTTTTGGGGCAAAATGGCACGCGACAGTACACCGGAAACCAAAAGGGACTTCGGCATCGGCAGGCGAACTGTCACCGGCTGGAATATGGCGGCACAGGGTTTGGCGGCTGTTTGGGCGGAAGACAATAACCGCAATGCCATTTTCGCAGCTTTCAAACGAAAAGAAGTATACGGCACCACCGGACCGCGGATGAAAGTTCGTTTTTTCGGTGGTTGGGATTTTTCTGGTCTCGATGACCGGCTTACCAATATTGCTGAAGTTGGCTACCGGGACGGTGTGCCTATGGGCGGCGATCTCTCGCGGCCAACAGGAACGGATTCAGCGCCAAATTTTATCATCCAGGCAGTCAAGGACCCGATCGGGGTTAATTTGGACCGGGTGCAGGTGATCAAAGGTTGGATCGATGCAGGCGGGCAAAGCTATGAGCGCATCTTTAATGTTGCCTGGTCTGAAGGCCGGTCCATGGATGCAAACGGCAAGCTCGCACCAATTGCGGACACAGTTGACCGGGCCACCGGCAAATTAACGTCGGATGGCGGTGCGCCTGAGTTGGTAACCGTATGGCGCGACCCTGACTTTGATGCTGATCAACGGGCCTTTTATTATGTGCGGGTTTTGCAGGTGCCGACCGCGCGCCATTCACTGCTTGACGCTGTCGCGCTGCAAATTGAACCACCAGAGGAAGGCCCAGCGGTGCAACAGGAGCGTGCGTATACCTCGCCGATCTGGTACACACCTAAATAATAAGATTATTATAGAGGGTCCGGATAGATGGCGCATTTTTTGAGGCAGCCGCTCGTTCAATTTTTGATCGGAGGTGCGTTGTTGTATGCTGCACTTATAGCATTTGGCCCTCGCGAGAATGAGGGCGATAATAGCTATTTGGTTGTTGTTGATGACCCGGCGCTGTTGACCTATTTGCAATATCAGGACAAGGCGTTTGATACAGCGCAAGCCCGCCAGTTGCTGTCGTCGCTTGACGGTATTGGCCGTGCTCGGCTTGAAACTGAATATATCCGCGATGAGATTATGGTCCGCGAGGCTGTTGCGCTCGGTCTTGACCAAAACGACGATGTAATTCGCCAGCGCCTTATCCAGAAAATGGACTTTATCTTTCAGGGTTTCAGCGACAAAAAAAAGGACACCATAAGCAACGCAGATATAGAAGCCTATTATGCTTCAAACAACAGTCGGTACCAGCAACCGGCGCAGGCGACCTTCACCCATATTTTCTTCGATGGAAGAGACCGCGGCTTGGACGAGGCCAAGCACGAGGCAGAAACAGTTTTGGCGCAACTCAATGAAGATCAGGTGCCCTTTGAGCAGGCCGGGCAATTCGGTGACCGCTTCTTTTTTCTGCGAAATTACGTTGAACGTTCAGATCGGTTGGTAGCTGATCACTTTGGGCCCGAGATGGCAGCGCAGATATTTGCAGCTGATGCGAGTTCCGCCTGGACCGGGCCTTTTCAGTCGAAATATGGCTATCATTTGGTAATGATGCGGAGCAAACAGCCAGTGCAAATCCTACCGCTAGAAGCTGTTGCTTCGCAGGTGATAGTAGATATGGAACGCGACCGGTTAGATGCAGCTCGGCTTGCCGCTTACCAACGGACGGCGGATAATTATACCGTTATTCTGCAGGCACCTGTCACGCCAAAGGCGCAGTGACATGATCCGCTTGCTTTTATTTCTGATCGTTTTTGCGGTTAATGCCATAGGGGCTTTGCCGTCTGGTGCGCATGAGGGCCGACCGATTTACGTGGAAGTTAACGAGACCGAGGAAGGGATTTTCGCACTGCAATGGAAAATTCCACCGGTTTTGACCCAAAGTGAAATTCCAACAATTGCGATGGTAGGCGAACTGTGTGCGCCGACAGCACCACCTGCGCCGCCGTCATTTGTTGGGCGGCGTCTTTATCGCTGCGAAAACGGCACGCGGCCATCGCAGATCAACCTAACCTATGTGGGTGCCAACCCGGTGTTGTCGACGCTGGTATTATTTCGTGGACTTGACGGCGAAAATTACAATTTTTTGGCACCGCCCTCGGACCGTAGCATCGAATTGCCGGCCAAGCCTGATTTTAAAACTGTTGTTCAAACATACGGTGCAGGCGGCTTCACCCATATTTTGGATGGTTATGATCATTTGTTGTTCGTTTTTTGCCTGATGCTTCTGGTCGGCGACGTGCGGCGAATATTGTGGGCGGTAACTGGTTTTACCATTGGTCATTCGATCACGCTTGGTATGACAGCGCTCAGTGGCATCTCGTTGGCACCCGATTTTGTTGAGCCGCTGATCGCTTTCAGCATTGTTTTGCTGGCGGCGGAAAAGCGGGCTGGCCGCAAGGATGCGCTTGCGATCAAGTATCCGGTTGCGCTCGCCAGCTGTTTTGGCCTGTTGCACGGCTTTGGTTTTGGCGGCGCGCTGGCCGAAATTGGACTGCCTTATAACTTCAAGCTACAGGCATTGGCGTTTTTTAACCTGGGGGTCGAAGCCGGCCAGATCCTGTTCATTATCTGTGTCTTGATCGCAGCAAAAATTGGCCAGCTGGTGGTGCATGCCGTAACCAAAACCCCGTCTTACGATCTGCCGCTCAAGCTCGCTGTTAATTTTGCCGGGCTTGTCGCTGGCTATTGGACGATTGAGCGCGTGGTTTCGGTGTGGGTGTAACGATTGGTTGAACGGGCGCCGGCATCTCTTTACATGCGCGCCGCACCAGCGTTACAGTCTGCGCGGGTTATGGGTATACAAAATAATCATTGGTTTCAGCAGTCTGCCTTGGTGGGTCGGTGCCGCTGAAATATTTCCGCAGTTTAGAAAAGAAAGGCTTGAGTTGTGAACAAATGGATTTCTGTTTCCGCTGCCGCCATTTTGCTGGCCGCATGTTCCCCCGAAAAAGCGGGGCATACAAACACTGAAAGCATAGTTGAATCTGCGTCTTATGCGCCGACCGGATGGACCAACAGATCTTTGCCTGAAATAGCCGCTGCGCTGCAAAGCGGAGAGGTTAGCTCGGAAGATATGGTTAAAGCCTATCTGGAACGTATCGAAAATGTCGATCGCTCTGGGCCAACCCTGCAAAGCGTGCTTTCGGTTAACCCGGCGGCGCTGGACGAGGCCCGCGCTTTGGATGCAAAGCGCGCTGCCGGAGACATCGTTGGGCCGTTGCACGGTGTTCCTATCCTGCTGAAAGACAACATTGAAACCAAAGACCAATTGGCAACGACCGCCGGTGCATTGGCGCTGAAAGACAATATTACGGGTCGTGATTCGCCGCTTGTTGCGGGCCTGCGCGACGCGGGTGCGATCATTCTGGGCAAAGCCAACCTTAGTCAGTGGGCGAATTTTCGGTCAAATGACAGCATGAGCGGCTGGACCGCTCTTGGTGGCCAGGTGCGCAACCCGCACCAGCTGGACCGCAACCCTTGCGGCTCCAGTTCCGGGTCCGGTGCTGCGGCTGCCGCGTCGTTAGCGGCGGGCACAGTGGGCACTGAGACCAACGGCTCTGTTATTTGTCCGTCTACGGTGAACGGCGTTGTTGGTTTCAAGCCAACCGTCGGCTTGGTGTCGCAGCAATATATCATTCCGATCTCTTCATCGCAGGACACGGCTGGCCCGATGACCAAAACGGTCAAGGGCGCGGCTATGATGATGAACGCAATGGCGACAGGAGCCGCGAAAACTGATTATGTCGCAGGATTGGACGCGGGTTCACTGGCCGGAACGCGAGTTGGTGTGCTGCGTTTCGCTGAGGGCTCGAATGCGGACATTGTTGCGCTGTTTAACGCAGCGGTTGCCGAACTGGAAACGGCAGGCGCAATCGTTGTCGAAATCGCTGATAATCCGATCACCGATGATGATTTTGGAAAGAACTCACGTCAGGTGCTTTATCACGAATTTAAAGCAACCCTGAATGACTATCTGGCTTCTACACCAGACACAGTTAAAACCCGCACGCTATCACAGCTGATTGCTTTCAATCTGGCCAATGCGGATATCGAGCTGGCGCTTTACGACCAGAGTATTTTTGATATTTCAGTGCCGTTACCGGGCCTTGATGACCCGGCTTACTTGGAAGCACGGGACATGGTTCAAACCGCCACCCGGGCGGCCGGCATTGATGCCATGATGGCAGAGCATAATGTGGATATTCTGGTGTCGCCCTCCGGGCCGGTGCCGGGCCGTATTGACGCAATCAACGGTGATGTTTGGCCGTCGTTTCCGGGCGCAGGCTGGATTGCCGCCATTGCCGGATACCCTCATGTAAGCGTTCCTATGGGCACCGTCCACGGTATGCCGATAGGTTTTTCTTTCATTGGGGCCAAGGACCAGGATGCGAAAGTGCTCTCGTATGGTTATGCTTACGAACAGCGCACGAACTTGCGCGCAGAACCGCAGTATTTGCCGACAGCCGAGGCCCGCGAGGAAATATCTGGTCCGATGAAGGGCTATTTGCGGCAGTAGAAGTCGCAACGTTATATTGGCCCGCTAGCGTGCTTGTGGCGGGCCAAAGTCGACATACTCAATGTCACTCTCGAGGGCTGTTCTGATGATAAGTAATGCGAGTGTGCCATCATGCGCGAACGCCGCCGCCGGGTCGGCAGTTGGCACAAAGCCTTCAATAGAATTTAGTTGTTTGCTTGTCTTGGACACCGGATCATAAAGTAGCGCGGTGTTGGCTCGTCGGTGAAAATAAGCGATTATTTCGCCCGCCACGCGCCAGTTGCCCCAGTCAGAAAATTCAAGGTCTGCCAGGACCAGTTCGGGCTCGCTGTCTGCATCGGTTATTCGCCATATGCCGGGTTTGTTGGGCCGAACGTGATACAGTATGCCGCCCTCCGTCACATAGCCGAAATAACCGCCGGTTTTTGTTAATTGCGCCTCCATTTTGTTTGCCAGGTTCAAAACCCACAGCTCCAGCGATCCGTCGGTTTCTTTTGCATAAACAAGGCCGTCACCGTCCGGTAGCCAAGTAGGTGCATAGCGGTTGATGCCGTCGTCAACTGAAATTTCGGTTAAATCGCTCCCGTCGGCGTTCATCACGTAAATTTGGGCGGTATCTCCCGGCCGTGCGTCGAAGGCAATTCTGTTACCGCGCGGCGAATAGCGTGGGTGGGCGGTGAATCCTGCCCGAAAGTCAGTTAATCGACGCAGCCCGTTGCCTGTTTCGCCGCCTGTTATATCTGTGGTCCAAATTTCAAAAAAACCGGACCTGTTTGACGCAAATGCCACTTTGCTGTCGGAAATTGCAGGGTGCAGAATCTCTGCATTAAATTGTAGTAAACTTTTTGGCGCAGTCTGCTGGCCGTCAAACGACTGAAGCGACATCACCCGGTTACTCACTTCGTAGGTCATCCGCCCGCCAGCCTGAGAGACCACCGGGTTTATAATGCCCGACTGAGAGATTGGCAGCCGAACCAGAGCGCCGGTTTCGTCATTAATAGACCAGATACTATACCGACTGTCCCGGTTGCTGGCGAAAAGAGTCTCGCCGGTCGTTCGGGTCAGCCCCATAACGTTACGGCCATCGAAGGTTAACCGGGTTTGTGCGCCTGATGGGATATCAATTTTGTAAACATCCTGCATGGCCTCAGAAACCGAGCGAGCGAAGTATAGTGTGTTTCCGTCATCCGCAAAAACAGGATCGTAATCGCCCCAAATGCCCGGCGGTGGTGTGGTTATCCGGGTGCGCTGCCCTGTTGATATTTCGAGAATATATATGGCATGGATACTGTCATCCGGTGCGTGTGCACCGAAGGCAACAAAACGTCCGTCATGAGATGCCGTCATATCGGGAAAGCTGCTGCCAGCACAGTTACCGACCACGCGTTCAGCGCCGTCAATCAACGACAATAATATCACCGAACATCCATTGGTTTGGAGGCGCAGGAAGACAATAGAATTATTGTCGGGCATAACGACAGGCGCATAGTTATTGCCGCGCCGGGTTAATTGGCGGTCTGCGCTGCCTCGCCCAATGCCATGAAGAAAGATATTTTCGCTGTCTGTACCCGACGCTTTGGAGTAGACCAAAAAAAGACCATCTGGACTGATCGATGGGTCTCGCTCGCGCCCCGGTCCGCTGGTCAGCGGTTGTGATATCAGCAATCCACGATTGCTGGCTGGTTTTTCGCCCGGGCGCTGGGCTGACCAATAGAAGCCAATCACTAGCAGACCAACAAGCAGTGGCGCGGCATATCGAGAGAAGCGTGCTTTTGTTTCATCAACCCCCCCAGGCTCAACCGGCGTCACGTCAACGAGCAGGCGGTAGCCCTTTTTACGAATTGTCTCAATATAAATTGGTGCATCTGGGTCATCGCCTAGAAGTTTTCTAAGCTTTGAGATCGCTTGTGACAGGCTTTCATCGGTTACTGTTAGGCCTTGCCAGACTGCACCGATGATATCGTCTTTACTGACAAGTTCTTTTGGCGTTTTCGCCAGCAATACCAGCAAGCGCATCAACCGTGGTTCCAGCGCGTGTTCGTCGCGTTTCCTGCTGACACGATTAAGTTCGGATTCGACCAGCCAGACGCCAATTTTGAAAGAACTATTCATAGTTCATTTCTACTCCAACAATGCGCTATCGCCAAAATCTTCAGCGTAAATTCAGCCAATATTCAGGTGATTTTCAAGCCCTATTCGTTTGGGTCTGCCATGACGGGAGCCCATTTACATTGAAAAGGACAATAAAATGAGACAGCGCGGATTGCAGAAATATACGATGAGGGTAGGTACAGTTGTGAGCCTGATTATGGTCACTGCACCTTCGTGGGCATCACAGGACGGCGAGCCAGACGGTACCCGGCAAACCATTTACGGTATGGAGGTCAATGACCCGTTTCGCTGGATGGAAAATGAAGGCTCCGACGCGGTGGTAAAATGGGTCAAGAACCAAACTGCCCGGACAACAGAATTTACCGAGGGGCCGGAATATGAGGCCATGCGGGCCCGTATTTTTGAACTATCTAACTTTGATCTCCGATATGGTGCCAAAGTCCGAGGGCACCGGTTGTTTTACCTGAAAAGGCGTCAGGACAGTCCCTCACTGGAGTTACGCTTAAAGGCAAACGGCGCTGACCGGCTTATTCTAAGCTCGGACAATGTACCTGATAATACAATGCAGGAAACCTATATTGCGGGCCGTAATTTTGGCGGCGGCCATTGGCCAGACCGGGCCGGCAATTTTGTGGTTTATGGATACAATGACGGCGTTTCCACTGAAGGAAAACTGCGGATTATCGATCAGCGTTCTGGTTTGCATTTACCAGACCTAATCGGTGAAGTTGGACACGGCTTGCTGAGTGTTGTCTGGGCTACGGACAGCAGTGGTTTTTATTATTACCGCTCCCGTTCGGTACCGGTTGAAGCCGGCGCTGGCACCCGCACTCGTCAGTTGGGGCTATATTTCCACCGGCTGGGCACCGCGCAGTCAGAAGACACATCTGTTATCGAGCAGGCCGACGGTGACAGGGTATTGTATCGCCCCTATGTTTCCGAGGACGGCAAGCATTTGATTGTTTCTCGCCGCGAGGGGCTGGTGGCTCAAAACAGCTATCTCGTATATTCAACCAAAGATGTCAGTGCTGCACCCAAAGAGTTATTCTCCGAGCTCGGTGACCAGTTCCGGTTTCTGGGAGATCAGGGCAACCGCCTGTTTTTCCAAACCAATTACGACGCCCCCAATGGACGGGTAATTTATGTTGATCTGGACCGCCCTGTCGATCTTGTCGAGGTTGTGGCCGAGACTGACAGGTCCATGCTGGTTGGCAGTAGCGCGGGCGGTGATATTATCGGCTATGCGGGTGGCCACATTCTCATTGGTTATTTGAGCGACGGCGTGCCTGAAGTGTCGGTCTTTGATCAGAGCGGCGCGTTTAAATATGTGCTTGATCTGGCGCCCGGCAAAACCATTTGGGGCGGCATTCAGGCCAATGTGGGCAGCCCTATGATAACCATTGGCACCCTAAGCGCGCTGTCGCCTTCCGTGGTTAGTACGGTGGATGTCCGCACCGGTGCTATCAGGCAGGAATTTGCGTCACCGGTGCCGATCAATCCGGATGACTTTGTGATCGAACATGTGTTCTATAGCAGCAAGGACGGTACGCGCGTGCCCATGTATGTGGCGCGCCATCGGTCGACCAAGCTGAACGGCAACAATCCCGCACTCATGTATGGTTACGGCATGCACAAATGGGTAAGCTTTCTATTTTATCAGCCGCATATTCTGCACTGGATGGAAATGGGCGGCGTGTACGCTATGCCTGCGATCAGGGGCGGCGGCGAATATGGCACCAGTTGGCACCAGTCAGGTATCAAACTGAACCGACAAAATGCTATCGATGACTTTGTCGCCGCCGGGCAATGGCTGGTGGACAACGATTATACCAGCAGAACAAAATTGGCAGCCAATGGCTCCAGCGCCAGTGGGCCACTGGCGGGCGTTGTTGCGCTGCGCTACAACGACCTGTTCGCGGCCAGCACAATCGATTATCCGGTTACTGACATGGTTCGCGCGCCGCTGTTTGGCAACGGCGCTCTAATGACAGAAGAATATGGTTCACTTGACGTTGAGGCTGAAGCCCGCGCAATTTTGGATCAGTCGCCTTACCATATAGCGCAGGAAAAGGGTTGCCGGACGCCAACGCTAATAATGGTCGGCGAACTGGACCGTGTGGTGCTGCCATTTCATGGTTTGAAGCTGGCGGGCGCGATGCAGCAGACACAGTCCTGCGACAAACCCATCCTGTTTCGTATGATGCCTGAAACCGGCCACAATTACGGTGGCACACCCGAGCAGGCGGCGACAAACTCAGCGGTTCAACTGATGTTCCTGAAGCGGGTACTGGATTTTTAGGCGCCCAAAAACTGCCACTGGCGTCCGGCATGTCTGGGCGCTGGTCTATCGTGTCACTGGCGTCGGCACCTTTGCTTTTGCCGCCAAATCCAGTGCATCAAACATGGGCTGAAATGCCGGGCGCTTAACATAGTTGCCGTCGCCTTTATCGGTCATCAACTCGCCCGATTTGTAGCGCAACTTTCCGTCGCTGATGGTGTGTGACGGCAATCCCTTCACTTCCATACCTTCAAAAATATTGAAGTCGATGTTTTGTTTGTGGGTTTTGGCAGAGATGGTCTTGTGCGCTTCCGGGTCCCATACAACAATGTCGGCGTCCGCACCCACTGCAATGCGGCCCTTGCGCGGATATATGTTGAAAATTTTGGCGGTGTTGGCGCTGGTGACAGCAACAAATTCTTCTCGCGTCAGCCGCCCGGTTGAAACACCGTGGGTCCACAGAACCGCTAGCCGGTCTTCCACGCCTGCGGTGCCATTGGGGATAAGGGTAAAATCATCTTTGCCCGCCGCCTTTTGGTAGGCGCAGAAACAGCAATGGTCAGTGGCGGTGGTTTGCAGACTGCCTGATTGAAGCCCCTTCCACAGCGCGTCCTGATGCAATTTTTCGCGGAAAGGAGGCGACATCACGTGGGCCGCCGCCGTAGCAAAATCAGGATGCCGGTATACGCTGTCATCAACCAGCAAGTGGCCTGCAAGTGCTTCGCCGAAAACACGTTGGCCCGCGAGCCGTGCACGGATAATTTCATCCAGGCCATCCTTGGTTGACACATGCACCAGATAAAGCGGTACACCGATAACTTCCGCCAGTCGTATCGCGCGGTTGGCAGCTTCCCCTTCGGCGGCGGGTGGGCGCGACAGCGGATGCGCCTCAGGCCCGGTTATGCCCATCTCCAACAGTTTCTTTTGCAGCTGGAACACCAGTTCGCCGTTTTCCGCGTGCGCAGTGACAATTGCCCCCAGTTCAACCGCACGGGTGAAACTATTATACATAATTTCGTCGTCGGCCATGATTGCGCCCTTGTAGGCCATGAAATGCTTGAAACTGTTCACGCCTTCTTCGCGCACCAGCTTTCCCATGTCTTTGTGCACGCCCTCGTCCCACCAGGTGACAGCCACATGAAAGCTATAGTCTGCGCAGGATTTTTTCGCCCAGCCGCGCCATGTTCGGTATGCGTCCATCAAGGGTTGCTCTGGGTCAGGGATCACAAAATCAATGATCATAGTTGTACCGCCCGCAAGGCCTGCCGCTGTGCCGGTATAGAAATCCTCGCTGGCAACGGTTCCCATGAAAGGTAATTGCATGTGCGTGTGCGGGTCGATGCCGCCGGGCATCACATACTGGCCGCCCGCATCGATTACTTCAGCGCCCGAGGGCACTTCGAGGTTTTCGCGGACGGCAACAATCACACCATCAGAAACCAAAACATCTGCCCGTGTGCTGGCGTCTGCATTGACAACGGTCCCGCCTTTTATGATGAGAGACATGATAATTTCCTTCTATGCAATCTGACTATTTTCATCGGCAACGGCGTGGCGCAAAGCCGCCCTTGCTAGCAATCGGGTGGAATCCAGCGTTGGCAGCGGTGAATTTTGATCATTCATAATAAGCGGAATTTCTGTGCAACCAAGAACAACCGCATCACAGCCTTTGTCTTTCATTAGCTCTATAACGTGCTGGAAGTAAGAAACTGCGTGTGGCCCGAATTTTCCTTTTACAAATTCGTCCATAATCAGTTGGTTTATACGTGTAATTTGATCACCCGAAGGCCGCATGTATTTCAGGCCGTAAGCGGAAAGCTTATCGGGGTATACGTCGCTTTCCGTCAGCCACTGTGTACCTGTCAGCCCCAAACAACTGAACCCCCGGGTTGCGGCATGATCAGCGACAATCTCTGCAATATGCAACCACGGTAGCGGCGAACGATCGCCGAAATATTGCATGGCTTGATGGATTGTATTGTCAGGGCAAATAAGAAAGTTAGCTCCCGACGAGGCAAGTTTTTTTGCAGAGACCAGCATTAGTTCTGCGACCCCTTGCCAATCGTTCCGGTATATACAGGCATTATAATTCGCAAGCGACATCGTATGCATCGAAATTTCCGGGTGCGCATGCTCGCCGAGATATTGTTCACCTTCTATACATATTGTGCGGTAACACAGGGCGGCCCCTTCAGCTGAACAGGCGACTATTCCAATATGTTTTGGGCCGGGCACAGTATTTTTTATCCTATCGCTAATTGGTTGGTTTCGGCGCCAGTATCCAATAAAGCCCGCCCGCAATAAACAGACCGACAAACCAGGCATAGCTATAAAGTGTGTCAAATATAGCGGGTACGCTCTCGAGCGCGCCAGCGGCATGCAGGAAGCCGGGCAGGTTAGGTAAAATTCCGACAACCAGCGCAACCAGGCCCGCTGAATTCCATGCCGCATAGCTGCCGCCGTGCTTGAACAGGCTGCCTTGCTCCAGCTCGCTTTTACGCAGGAAGAAATAATCGACGATCAATATGCCCGCAATTGGCCCCAAGAGCGCCGAGTAGCCCACCAGCCATACAAAAAGATAATCGCCTGCAGTTTCCAGCAGCTTCCACGGGAAAATGGCGATGCCGATACCGGCGGTGATATAGCCGCCCATTGTGAAGCTGATTTTGCTGGGGCTAAGGTTGGAAAAGCCGTAGGCGGGGGCTACAACATTAGCAGCGAGATTGGTCGTAAGGGTTGCAACAACAAGGGCTGCCAATGCCACAACCACACCGATGCCGCCCATG
>JAJFIT010000002.1 GCA_021774775.1 Alphaproteobacteria bacterium
CCTGAGGGAAGGAGACAATCATGGAAGTCATTCTCTTGGAACGAGTCGAAAGACTTGGTCAGATGGGCGACGTGGTAACCGTTAAAGACGGTTTTGCCCGTAATTTCTTGTTGCCAATGAAAAAAGCGCTTCGCGCAACCGCCGGTAACAAAGCAACCTTTGAAGCCGACCGCGCACAGCTTGAAGCCGATAACCTTGAGCGCAAAGCAGAAGCAGAAGCTGTTGCAAAAGCAATGGCCGACGTGAAAGTGGTTATGATCCGTGCAGCCGGCGAGAGCGGCCAGCTGTATGGTTCTGTATCCAGCCGCGACATCGCAGATGCTGTAACTGAAGCCGGTGTAGGCATCAGCCGCAGCCAGGTTGTTCTTGATCGTGCGATCAAAACGCTTGGCCTGCACGATGTTATTATTCGGCTACACCCGGAAGTGACAGAAACTGTTATTGTCAACATCGCCCGCAGCGCCGATGAAGCCGAGACACAGTTCTCCACAGGGTCCGCAGTTGTTGCTTCCGAGCATGAAGAATTTAAGGCAGACAACGAGTTCGTTGAAGAAGTTGCTGAAGAAGATGCAGATACAGTTTCAGAGGAAGCCGCTGCAGATTCTGATGCTGAGACTTCTGATGAAGTGGAAGTTTCTGAAGAAGAAGCAAAAGACGAATAATCTTTCTTCCTCATACCGAATTTAAAAGGGTGGCATTCGTGCCGCCTTTTTTTGTGTTCAAATACATGCCCTGCAACAAGTTATCCCCGTAGTTATCCCCCTGTGGAAAAAACAATGAGGACAAACAAACTAATTTGCTTGTCGCCCTGATTGAACCCGTCATGATGCCTCTAACGCATATTCAGGGCTGGGGACATCATGGAAGCTGCACGCACGGACGACGCTGCGAACGACGAAGACGGTGGGCTGGGCTACCGCCAGGCACCACATAATCTGGAGGCAGAACAAGCACTTCTGGGCGCTATTCTCGTTAACAACGAGGCGGCGCAAAAGGTTCAGGGTTTCCTGATGCCTGAGCATTTCTTCGAACCTGTCCACGGTCGTATATTCGAATCAGTCGTCAAGCTGATGGACAAGAACCAGATCGCCGACCCGGTGAAACTGAAGCCCTATTTCGAACATGACGAAGCGCTGGCTGATGTTGGTGGTGCCCAGTATTTGGTGCGTCTGGCCGCCTCCGCAGCCACGATCATCAACACCGAAGATTATGGGCGCACCATTTATGACCTGGCGATGCGCCGGGCACTAATTCAAATCGGTGAAGGCATGGTTATCGACGCCTATGACGCTCCTGTCGACGCCGAAGCGACCGAACAAATTTCCGAGGCCGAAAAACAACTGTTCGACCTTGCTGAAATGGGCCAGGCAGACAGCGGTGCACAGTCTTTCTCACGGGCGCTAAAAACCGCGGTTGAAAACATCGAAAATGCTTACAAAGACCCCGACAGTCTATCCGGTATTACCACCGGACTAACCCAACTGAACGCTCAAATCGGCGGGATGCACGGGTCAGATTTGGTTATTCTTGCTGGTCGACCTGCTATGGGCAAAACCGCACTGGCAACTAACATTGCCTTCAACGCGGCCAAACGCTGGACCGATGATTTAATTGCCGGCCACGATATGGACCGGTCAAAAGGTGCAGTTGTGTGCTTTTTCAGCCTTGAAATGTCTGCAGACCAGTTGGCCGCACGAATACTGTCAGACCGCGCCAATTTACACTATTCAGGTCCCGACCCGATCCAGTCGCACGCAATGCGTCAGGGCAAATTAACCGAAGAACAATTCCAGGCCATCGCTCGTGCCGCCATAGAACTGGAGGACATGCCGCTGTTTATTGACGACACTCCAGCGCTATCGATCGCTGCGCTGAGAACCCGTGCCCGTCGCCTCAAGCGCCAGCATAAACTGGGCATGGTTGTGGTTGACTACCTACAGCTTTTGCGTGGTTCAGCAAAAGCCGGTGGCCACGAAAACCGCGTACAGGAAATTTCTGAAATTACCCGCGGTCTTAAAGGTTTAGCGAAAGAACTTCAAGTGCCAGTTCTCGCACTATCACAGCTTAGTCGTCAGGTGGAACAGCGCGAAAACAAGCGCCCGATGCTGTCAGATTTGCGCGAATCTGGATCGATCGAGCAGGACGCAGATATGGTCATGTTTGTCTTCCGCGAGGAATATTACAAAGAAAAAGAAAAGCCTGCAGAATCAGATGTGGTCAAACACAGCGAATGGGTTGCCGAGATGAATAATCTTTACGGCAAGGCCGAATTGATCGTCGGAAAACAGCGTCACGGACCCGTTGGCACAGTGAAGCTGGCCTTCAAGGCTGAAGTTACTCGATTCACAGACCTGATCGAAGACGATCATACGTCCGAGATACATTAAACGAAAAGCAAATAAGGCCTAAGCCTGCGACTTAATCGCAGGCAATTACGGTAACGGAGCCGTCTTCACGGTTCACCGAAATACTGTCCTGGCCATCTTCGCACTCAAATTTGCCGTCTTTAGTGAAAACAACGGTCTTGTTTCCCATTGTCTTGATCACGATTTCATCACCATCAATGTCGACATCAATATCAACGTCATAGCCATAGCTATCATCGCCGCGATGACGATAATTGTGGTCTTCTTCTGAAAACAGGCTGCCAATCGCCATAAAAACGATAATGCCGCCCACTGCGCCGCCAAATATTTGATTTCTTGTCATTTTACGTCCTCCCCGCTGGTTTCAACCAAACTTCTATCTTTTGGATATAGGCAATTTAAATCTGATTTAAAGCCTGACCATAGGTTGCTGCCCCAATGTAGGCTCCATCTCAGCTGCTACAGTCCCATCATATTGCGGCTGTCTTTGGGGATAAATAATCGCATACCGTCCAACGCAGTGGTTACTTCTACCTGACAACCAAGCCTTGAGGTGCGTTTGAGCCCGCTTGCCAAATCAAGCATTTCTTCCTCGTCTTCACAGGCGCCGGGCAATAAGTCGAAGAATTTTTCCTCGACAACCAGATGACAGGTCGAACAGGCCATATTACCTTCACATGCACCTTCAATATCGATACCAGCTGACTGGGCCAATTCCAAAAACGTGGTACCGGCCTCGCCTGACACCGCCGTTTCGTCGCCGTCCTGGTTCACGAAAATAACCGTCACATCGCTCATATGCAGCCGCCTTGATTACCCACGGCTTCGCTGATTTTCCCAATTGCGAAATCTATTTCTTCGTCAGTGGTGAGGCGACCGATCCCAATTCTGATCGACGCCCTGGCGTCATTTGCAGACACGCCAATGGCATCCAACACATAGGAAGGGCCCGCCACCGCCGAGGCACAAGCGGCACCGCTGGACACCGCAAGCCCGCGGATGTCAGCAAACAGCCGGTCACCGTCGAGCCCTGGAAAACACACATTCAGGTTTCCAGTCCAACGCACCTCAGGGTGGCCGTTGATTTTCACCCCGGGTGCAGCTTCACCAAGCCCGCTCACCATGCGTTTCATCATTTTTTCCAGTCGGCCCTGTTCCTGTGCCATTTCAGCGGCGCAGATATCGGCAGCCTCACCAAAACCAGCCACTAGTGCAGGTGCCTGTGTCCCCGCACGCAGGCCACCTTCTTGCCCGCCGCCGTGCATTTGCGGCGTAATAACTGTGCTTGTGTCTTGCCGTCGGTACAGCGCGCCGACGCCTTTGGGGCCATATATTTTGTGAGCAGAAATACTCATAAAATCAATGTTCATAACCTCTACATCCAGCGGAATCTTGCCATAAGCCTGTGCAGCGTCGGTGTGGAACAAAACACCCCGTTTACGACAGATTGCACCAATGTTGGCCAGCGGCTGAATAACTCCGATTTCATTGTTTACCGCCATAACTGACACAAGCGCCGTCGCGTCGCAGATAGCGTCTTCCAGCTGGTCAAGGTCAATCAACCCGTCACTACCTACTGTCAGTATAGTCAGTCGGTATCCGGCCCGCTCGCAAGCTAATGCTGCCTCCAGCACGCATTTATGCTCGGTCGCGACGGTAATCAGGTGCGGCTTTACTGCACCCCAATGTTCCATCACACCCTTAATCACCAAATTATTAGCCTCGGTCGCGCCGGACAGGAAGGTGATAGCCTCTGGCTTGCCGGCAATCACAGCCGCAACCTGTTCCCGCGCAACGTCAATTGCAGCCTCGGCTTCCCAACCAAATCGGTGCTCTGCAGAATGCGGGTTGCCAAATTTTTCGGTTAGATAGGGCATCATCGCCGCCAACGCCCGCTCATCCAACGGCGTAGTCGATTGGTAATCCATATATGCAGATTTAATAGTCATGCCACCGGCCGACCCACGATACGGTCATAAAGGCTTTTCCACGCAGCGACCAGTGCGTCAATATCGCTGTCCTGCGTCATGCGCCCTAACGACACCCGAATCGATGCGTTTGCGGTTTTTTCGTCGTATCCCATCGCTGATAGCACATGCGACGCCTTTACCTTGCCTGAGGAACATGCAGACCCTGACGACAGGCATATGCCGTTCAAATCAAAATGCATCACCTGGGTCTCGCCCTTAACACCCGGCATAGCAACACAGGCAGTGTTTGGTGTGCGCGGCGCGGCGCGGCCAATTATGAAGGCCGTATTGGTGTGATCTGAAACGGCGGCCTCGAAGCGATCTCGCATGGCCGCGATTCGCGGCGCTTCACCCAGATCATCCATCGCCTCCAGCGCAGCGACGCCGAAACCGGCAATACCCGCAACATTTTCTGTACCCGAGCGACGACCAAGCTCCTGCCCGCCGCCAGCAATCAGCGGCGCTAGCGGGGCAGTTGGCGCGGTGATAATAGCACCAACGCCCTGCGGACCCCCGATCTTATGGCTGGACAGCGTCAGATAGTCCGCGCCCAACATGGGGAAATCAACATTGATTTTTCCTGCTGCTTGCACTGCATCGGTATGCAGACGCGCGCCAAATTCGTGTGCGATTTGCGCGACCGCCTGCATCGGCTGAATAACGCCGGTTTCATTGTTAGCAAACATAACCGACACCAATGCAGGCGCAGGCGCGTCAGCAAGAAGGGCGCGCAACTCATCCAGGTTAACCAGGCCATCACCGTCAACGCCGCAAACAAACATGGGCACGCCCACGAGTTTGGCAGCCGCCAGACCGCTATCATGCTCAATTGCGGAAACAATTACGCTGGCGGCACCAGCCCCGCGAATTACTGCATTGTTGGCTTCGGTTCCACCCGAGCAAAATGTCACGTCGCGGGTTCGGCACCCGGCCAGCGCCGCTACTTTGGCGCGCGCCTTTTCCACTATCTTTCGGGCACTGCGTCCCGAAGCGTGAACAGACGAAGGGTTTCCAACCATGTGCATCGCATCGGTTACAGCCTCGATAACGCTGGTGCGAATCGGTGTAGTTGCATTGTAATCCATGTAGATCGGTGTGGTCATATGTCGTCAAATAGGCGGAATGTGGCCAGCGTTCAATTCTAATTTATCCAAAAACAACAAGATAACTTGCGAATCGAATAAAAAAATCGATATATCGTGAGTAACAGTGATAAGTCATATTACGGCTTCGCCAACAACAATAGTGCAAAAGAAAAGAATATATGCCCGAAATTATTTTCAGTGGACCTGCGGGTCGGCTTGAAGGCCGGTATCAGCCCGGCAAGTCACCCACGTCTCCTCTTGCTTTGATCCTGCATCCTCACCCACAACATGGCGGCACGATGGATAACAAGGTCGCTTACTACCTTTACCACGCGTTTGTGCACCGCGGTTTTGCCACGCTGCGCTTTAATTTTCGCGGTGTTGGGAGAAGCCAAGGCGAATTCGATAGCGGCGTCGGAGAACTCTCAGACGCGGCGTCTGCACTAGATTGGATGCAGGCAATGAACCCTAATTCCACCGGCACATGGATCGCAGGCTTCTCGTTTGGTGCCTGGATCGGCATGCAACTTCTGATGCGCCGCCCGGAAATCAAGGGTTTCATCTCTGTTGCACCGCCCGCCAACCTGTATGACTTCTCGTTCCTCGCGCCCTGCCCATCGTCTGGCTTGATTGTTCAGGCTGATCAAGACGAGCTGGTTACCCCGATTTCAGTGGTAAAACTGGTTGAAAAG
>JAJFIT010000011.1 GCA_021774775.1 Alphaproteobacteria bacterium
GTTTCAGGGTTTGCTCTTGGTTTGGCCCAGCGAATTGTTTGTACGCCGTGGGTGGTGAAGAACAGCCAGCCGCCGGGCATGATTAATCGGGCCATTTCTTCAAACCAGTCCAGTGCCGGTTTTTCGGAAAAGTGGCTCCAGATGGAGATTGCTGTGACACCACGGAAATAATTGTCCTCAAAAACCAAAGGAGGGCTTTGCGGTGATTGACTGAATGTACCAAGGGGCAGATTTTCCGATGCCCACTGGGTAGAGTCGCCTACCGGGTCCACGCCGTACCAGTTCGACGAAGGACTGAAGGCCGCCAGTGCTCTAACCAATGATCCTGACGAGCAACCGAAATCCAGATAATTGCTGCCTTTCTCATATTTTATGTTTGCTGCAGCGAGTGATTCAGTAACCATGTTGGAAGAGTAGAAATCACCCACAAACCAAGTGTCTGCCCGTTGCATCATATGGATGTCCTTGGGCGGTATTTTTTCACTGAGTTTTGTGCGCTTGCGGCTTTCAGCTATAAAATGCGTGCAAAATCTCAGTGTTAAGGCACGCCATCTGGCCGTGCCCTTGGTTGGCTTACACCATTCTCGCGCATATGCGTGGTCCAAATCAGGGATGATAGTGTCAAGTGCCTTAATGTCGTCAGGAAGCAGCCGCTCAAACAGAGCGTTTACTACTGGATCTTTTTGCATAAGTGCCCCCAAAGTGTGCAAAGAAAAATAAACTTAGCGATGTCGCCATGAGTTTATCGCTTCTCTATCTTAATTAGTAGGCTTATTGTGCCGTATACAGAAAATATTTATTTTGTGTATATGGTCGTTCGTGCCAGTCATGAATCAAGCGTATTATTTGGAAAATTGACATAATTAACCGCGAAAACCCTACCGTGTCGGGACGGGCATTTCGCCGTGATAATCGTAAAAGCCGCGGCCGGTTTTGCGGCCCAGCCATCCGGCCTCTACATATTTAACCAGCAGCGGGCAGGGGCGATATTTGCTGTCGGCAAGGCCGTCATACAGCACCTGCATGATCGACAGGCACGTGTCCAGCCCGATGAAATCCGCCAGCGTCAGTGGCCCCATGGGGTGGTTTGCGCCCAGCATCATGGCGTTATCGATCGCCTCAACGCTGCCGACACCTTCATAGAGCGTGTAGATGCCCTCGTTGATCATCGGCATCAGGATACGGTTCACGATAAATGCCGGGAAATCTTCTGACACAGCGGTGGTTTTACCCAGCTTTTCGGTGAACGCATTAAAGCGCTCAAAAGTTTCGTCCGACGTGGCGATGCCGGGGATCAGTTCAACCAGTTTCATGATCGGCACCGGGTTCATGAAATGAACGCCCATGAATTTGTCGGCACGGTCGGTGCTGGCGGCAAGCCGGGTGATCGAGATGGATGATGTGTTGGACGCCACCAGCGCGGTGGGTTTCAGGTGCTGGCACAGGTCGCTGAAAATGGCTTTTTTAATTTCTTCGCTCTCGACCGCTGCTTCGATGACTAGATCACAATCGCCGTGGGCGGCGTTGCTGTCACCGAGCGAAATGCGTTTCAGGCCCGCTTCCATGTCGGCGGCGGTTATTTTGCCCTTGCCAACCTGGCGTTCCATATTGCCCTTGATTACCGCGAGGCCATTCTCGGCCTGCTGCATGGTCATGTCGGTGAGCACAACATTCAAGCCCGCCAGGGCGCTGATGTGCGCGATGCCGTTACCCATTTGTCCGGCGCCAATAATTCCTACGGTATCAACCATCTTTTGTCTCTCGGTGTGTGTGTGTCGATTATCTGGTTAGTATAGAGAGAGTGGGTGCCCAAAAGAAGGCACCCATTCACATTGTTTTAAAGCGCGGCTTCCAACGCAGGCACCGCATCAAACAGGTCTGCAACAAGGCCGTAGTCTGCCACCTGGAAAATAGGCGCTTCCTCGTCCTTGTTGATCGCAACGATGACCTTGCTGTCTTTCATGCCTGCCAGATGCTGGATCGCGCCGGAAATGCCAACCGCGATATACAGCTCAGGTGCCACGATCTTGCCGGTTTGACCAACCTGATAATCGTTAGGCACAAAGCCCGCGTCAACCGCTGCGCGCGAGGCACCAACGGCGGCACCCAGCTTGTCAGCAACCTTTTCGATGATGGCGAAATTTTCGCCCGAGCCCATACCGCGACCACCGGAAATGATGATTTTGGCGCTGGTCAGTTCTGGTCTATCTGATTTGGACAGTTCCGAACCTACGAAAGACGACAAACCAGCAGATGCAGTGGCGGCGATGGCTTCAACCACACCGGCACCGCCTTCTGTTGCGGCTTTCTCGAACGCGGTGGCGCGCACGGTGATAACCTTTTTGGCGTCAGCCGACTGTACCGTGGCGATCGCGTTGCCGGCATAAATGGGGCGTTTGAAGGTGTCAGGGCTGACGACCTCGATAATTTCCGAGATTTGCGCCACATCCAGCGCCGCAGCAACCCGTGGCAGGAAGTTTTTGCCAGTGGTGGTGGCGGGCGCGAGGATAGCGTCATAGTCGCCTGCGACAGAGAGCACCACAGCGGCCAGTTCCTCGGCCAGCGGATGAGCGTAGACGCTGTCGTCGGCGACCAGCACTTTGGCGACGCCGTCGATGTTTGCGGCAGCAGCCGCGGCATCGCCGCAGCCGGAACCGGCCACAAGGGCGTGCACATCACCGAAGGCTTTGGCTGCTGTTACAGTGGCCAGCGTGGCGTCTTTAACGCTTGCGTTATCATGGTCTACAATTACCAGAGCAGTCATCAGATCACTCCCTTTTCTTTAAGGTTGGCGACAAGCTCTTCAACGGTTTCAACGATAATGCCAGCCTCGCGCTTGGGTGGTTCCTCCACCTTCAGCGTGGTCACGCGCGGCGCCATATCAACGCCGTAATCGGCTGGTGTTTTCTCGTCGATGGGCTTGCGCTTTGCCTTCATGATGTTGGGCAGGCTGGCATAGCGCGGCTCGTTAAGGCGCAGGTCGGTGGTGATGATGGCAGGTAGCGTCAGTTTTACGGTCTCAAGGCCGCCGTCCACTTCGCGGGTGACGTTCACGCCGCCGTCCGCCAAAGCCACTTCCGACGCGAAGGTGCCTTGCGGCCAGCCCATAAGCTGCGCCAGCATCTGACCGGTCTGGTTATTGTCACCATCGATGGCCTGCTTGCCCAGAAGTACCATATCCGGGCTTTCGTCGGCGATGACGCCCTTCAGGATTTTGGCAACTGCCAGCGGTTCGCTGTCGCCGTCATGCTCAACCAGAATGCCGCGGTCTGCACCCATGGCGAGGCCGGTGCGGATGGTTTCCTGCGCGGCTTTGGGGCCTACGGAGACAACGATGATTTCTTCGGCGCTGCCGGCTTCCTTGAGGCGAAGGGCCTCTTCCACCGCGATTTCATCGAAGGGGTTCATCGACATTTTTATATTGGCGAGCTCTACGCCGGTATTGTCAGACTTTACGCGAACTTTCACGTTATAATCTACGACCCGTTTAACGGGCACCATGATTTTCATGGGTTTCAATCTCCCGAGTTACTGTTGAAGCAAGGCGCTTCAAAAACCTGGCAATTTAAGCCCTCGCAAGTATGCGGGAGCCCTTGGAATTAGTAGGGTAGAAAGCGATATCGTATCGATTTGCAGCTGTCAATCCAGACCGTTGTTTCGCGTATTTTTACGCTGATTTTTGCCTGTCAGACTAAAACTACACAACAGTTTGCCACAGCTGATTAACGATTTGCTCCCGGTACCCATAATATATCGTCGGCACCGTCGTTGTTCAGGTGCCTTGCCAGAACAAATAGGTGGTCCGACAGCCGGTTCAAATATTTTATTGCAATTGGGTTGATTGCATCGGTTTTTGATGCGGTTATAGCGTCGCGTTCGGCGCGCCGAACAATGGTTCTTGCCAAATGCAAATAGGCGCTGGCCTTCGACCCGCCCGGCAGGATGAAGCTGGCAAGCGCACCCAGCGAGGCATTGACCGCATCGATTTCTGCTTCAAGCCGCACAACTTGTTCGTCGGTGGTTCGCAACACCATTTCGCTGGGGGTGAAATCATCACCAGGCGTGGCCAGGTCAGCGCCCACATCAAACAGATCGTTCTGGATGCGGTTTAACATGCTGTCGGCGTCGCCCCCGGTGGATAGCCGGGCAATTCCGATTGCAGAATTTGCTTCATCGACGGTACCGTAGGCGGCCACGCGGGCACTGTCCTTGGACAGGCGCTGGCCGTCAGACAACGAGGTTTCGCCGCCGTCGCCGCCGCGTGTATATATTTTGGTCAGCTTAACCATTGCCGCCCGTCAGGCCATGGCTGCGGCGAGGACAAGCAACAATAGAGTAATGGCCTGCATGGCAACACGTGCCTGCATCAATTTGTTGCCGTATTTGCGGTTGAATTCGCCGCCTTTTGCCATAGTGATAGCGCCAGTGAACATGACACCGAGGGTGGCGAGGGCAAAGATTAGCGCCAGGATGAACAAAGCTTTCATTTTCGACTCACTTGAAACATGATATGGCCTTACTATAGTGGTCTTATTATATAGTGGTCCTATTATACCGGCACATTAAACTTGGGCAATGGTAAAGCTGGTTCGGCGCTGCTCCGCGACACCGTGTCTCAATTTTGAGGGCCTTATGCGGGACGCGGGTCGCCGCTTCGAGGTTTTGGAGCAATTTGATACTGCCACCGGCAGGTCAGGAGATATGATGCGTCTTATATTCACTGTGCTTGTTTTTGCTTTTGGCGCGGTCGCAGCTCATGCACAAAGTGGTGCCATCTATGCCGACGGTGTTCTTATGCCGACAGTGCAGAAGGCTTTTGACACAGTTAAGCCGGGCGGGATTGTGCGACTGGAGCCCGGCATATACAAAGAAGGCGCTATCCTGAAAAAAGATCATGACGGCGTATTGATCACTGGCGGCCCCGGCGTAATTTTCGACGGTGTTACCGTTGGGGGTAAGGCGGCTTTTGTTATCCAATCCGACGACATTACAATGGAGGGGATCGAATGCATCAATATGAAAGTAGGCAGCGGAAACGGTGCTTGCATCAGACATGAAAGCGGCAACCTGACCCTTCGGAATGTTAATTTTTCTCACAATGAAAATGGTATTTTAACCTGGAGCAATTCCCAGAAAATCCTGATTGAAGACAGTATATTTGAAGGTAATGGCAAAGGGGGCCGGGCGCACGGCATGTATATTGGTGACGCGAAGCAGTTGATTGTCAGGCGCACCCAGGTTATCGGCTCGAAAGATCAGGGTCACGGCATCAAGTCCCGCGCCGAACACACGTTGATCGAAAACTCGGTCATTGCCTCGCTTTTGGGCGACGATAGCTATTTGATCGACATTCCCAATGGCGGTAATGCGGTGATACGCAACAGCCTGCTGGTTGAGGGCGCGAACACCGCCAATTGGTTTATTTTGGCCTACGGAATGGAAAAACAGGAATATGCCCTGAATAACCTGCGGTTGGAAAAAAACGTGATTATCTCGGACCGGGAAGGTGGCTCCAAATTTCTTAACCTTCACGAAAAAATGCCCAGGCCAATTTTGCGCGGCAATGTGATTGTTGGCGATATCGACTTTGACTGGACCGGTAATAACTTCTTTTTCGATGGTCGCAGCGACCTTAAATGGCCAGCAGCACCTGCGTTGCCGGATATCGACTTGTCAAAAAAATGAGCTGCGTTTCAGGGACCTTTTTGGCTAGGCGTCTATCTGATCAGGCGTCTATTTGGTCCAATAAAGATTTAACCAGGGCTTCAGGGTTTGCGCCGTCGGCTCGCAGTTGCGCCAGCGTTATTGATTTGTCGCGTTTGGCAAAGCGCCTGCCGTCGCTGTCGGTGAGTAATTTATGGTGGTGATAGCGCGGCGTTGGCAAGCCCAGCAATTGTTGCAGAACCACATGAATATGAGTGGCGTGAAACAGGTCTTCGCCTCGAATAACATGGGTTACCCCCTGTAGCGTGTCATCGCATACGACAGATAAATGATAGCTGGTCGGCGTGTCTTTGCGCGCCAGAACAACGTCGCCCAAAGTTTCCGGTTCTACCTTCACTCGTCCGCTTAATTCATCGTGCCATGTCAGGTTTCTCTCTGTTATTTCAAGCGCGACGTCAAGATTTAATCGCCAGGCATGCGCCTCGCCGGCCTCTATGCGGGCATTTGCCGCCCTTTTGTCAGCGCCGCGGCAGATGCCGGGATAAACTGCTCCGTCCGGCCCATGGGGGGCTGAAGGTGCGCGCTTGATTTCCTGCTGGATGTCTTTGCGGGTGCAAAAGCACGGATAGACTACGCCCAGCTCTTTCAGGGCTTGAAGCGCCGCCTGATAATCAGTGAAATGCTCGGACTGCACCCTGACCGGTGCGCTCCACGACAGGCCAAGCCAGGCCAGGTCACGGTATATAGCATCGGTGAATTCGGGGCGACAGCGCCCCTGGTCGATATCTTCAATGCGCAGCAGAAACCGCCCGCCTGCCGCTTGTGCCCGTGTGAACGCCACCAGCGCCGAGAAAGCGTGTCCCATGTGCAAAAGCCCGGTGGGGCTGGGGGCAAATCGGGTAATAAATCCTGCAGTTTTTTCATCTAATTGCATATGGACGCGGCGCTACCAGGTTTGAATTTGGAGTTGATGTTTGGTTATTATGAGCGAGGTTGCCGAGAAATAACAACACTATATAATGGCTTGTCATACGCATGTAACACTGTATCTTGATTCTAGACCATGTCGGAAAGAGCTTCAGAAGGATGAAGCAAACTGAGCCGATAATGAGTATCGGCTCTCCTTTCGCGGCACTGTGTTAAGTGATCGGGGGAACGTTTATGGGTGTTGCATTTGCGCCCAGACTGCCATCCAGGCTTCCAACGCTGGAAACCAGCCCAGCGTTGGTGCTGAATGCTGACTATCGGCCATTGAGTTACTATCCGCTCAGTATCTGGAACTGGCAAACCGCGCTGAAAGCAGTGTTTCTGGACCGTGTGGATATTGTCTCGCATTACGATACCGTTGTGCACTCGCCGTCAATGGAAATGAACCTGCCCAGTGTTATTGCGCTGAAGAAATATATTCGCCAGCCCGAATATCCTGCTTTTACCCGGTTTAATCTGTTCCTGCGCGACCAGTTTTCCTGTCAATATTGCGGATCAAAGGACGAGTTGACTTTTGACCATGTGAACCCGCGCAGTCAGGGCGGGCAAACCAGCTGGACCAATATCACGGCTGCATGCTCGCCGTGTAACCTGAAAAAAGGCGGGCGCACACCCAAACAGTCGCAGATGCACCCAAGGCGCTTTCCCTACCGGCCAACCACGCACGAACTTAACGCCAACGGCAGGCTGTTTCCACCTAACTATCTGCATGAAAGCTGGCGCGATTATCTATACTGGGATGCGGAACT
>JAJFIT010000101.1 GCA_021774775.1 Alphaproteobacteria bacterium
AATTTCCTATACCGCTGACCACCCCACACTTGTGGGTGATGAGGCGCGATTGCTGCATCTGCCGCACCGGGTTACAGCCCGTGACGTGGCCGAGGCACGCGGCATCGCGGATGCGTTGGCGCTCAAAAAGCGCCATCATAACCCCAAAATGCACCAAAAGCTGGCCCCGTCTGGTCAGGTTGCTCGCGCGATTTTTGATGCGGTGGAAACGGCACGCTACGAATCGGTAGGCGCGCGCCAGATGAACGGCGTGAAAGCCAATATAACCAGCTACGTATCGCGCCGCGCGCAGGAAAGCGGCATCGCCCGCCCCAGCGACGACGAAACCGGCAAACTGGCCGATGTGCTGGGGTTGCTGGCCCGCGAGCGGCTGACAGGCGAAAAGCCGCCGGAGTGTGCGACGCTGGCGGTGGAAGGGCAACGCAAGTGGCTTGAACAATCGGTGGGCCATCTGCTTGATGAGCTGGAGGACAAGGTTGACGACCAACGCGGCCTGTCGGTTTTAACCCGCAGTATTATTTCGGAGTTGGTCGGTGACGGCGACGGCAACGCGTCTGACCAGCAGGACGATAACGACCAGAGCGAAGACGCTGATGCGGACGCGCCGTCCACACCCGACGGCGACCCGTCAGAAGATGAAGACGGTGATGCTGACGGTGCGGAAGGTACCGAAGACGGCGAGGGTGAAAGCGACGACGATGATACATCGTCCGAAGCCGCGCTTGATGACAGTGAAGACCCGGACGGCGACACCGCTGACGGCACCCACGAAGGCACCATTCCCTGGCGGCCCAACCGCCCGCTTGATAACTTGCCAGACACGGGTTTTTACAAGGTGTTTAGCGAAGAGTTTGACGAAACCATCAAAGCTGAAGAACTGTGTGACGCCGAAGAGCTGGACCGGTTGCGCCGGTATCTGGATCAGCAGATGGCGCATTTGTCAGGCGTGGTGTCCAAGCTGGCCAATCGGTTGCAGCGGCGACTGCTTGCGCAGCAACTTCGCCATTGGCAGTTTGATCTGGAGGAAGGTATTCTGGATGCAGGTCGATTGTCGCGGGTGGTAACAAACCCCATGCGCCCGGCGTCCTATAAGCTGGAATCGGAAACAGAGTTCAAAGACACAGTTGTAACGCTGTTGCTCGACAATTCCGGGTCCATGCGCGGGCGGCCTATTTCCATTGCTGCCATATCCGCTGATATTCTGGCGCGCACACTGGAGCGCTGCGGCGTTAAGGTAGAAATTCTCGGCTTTACCACCAAGGCGTGGAAAGGCGGAAAGTCACGTGAGAAATGGCTGGAAGCAGGCAGGCCTGCCAAACCCGGTCGGCTGAATGATTTGAGGCATATAATTTATAAAACCGGCGACAGCCCTTGGCGCCGGTCGCGCCGTAATTTGGGCTTAATGATGCGCGAAGGTTTATTGAAGGAAAATATCGACGGCGAAGCCCTGATGTGGGCGCACAACCGATTGATGGCCCGCGCAGACGAGCGGCGTATTTTGATGGTAATATCCGACGGTGCGCCAGTGGACGACAGCACCCTGTCGGTCAACAGCGGCACCTATCTGGAGAATCACCTGCGACAGGTCATTCGCTGGATCGAAGACAAGTCCCCGGTGGAGCTGATTGCTATCGGCATTGGCCATGATGTGACCCGTTATTATCAGCGGGCGGTAACTATTTTGGATGCCGAACAACTGGGCGGTGCGATGACCGAGCAACTGGCGTCTTTGTTTGAAGAAACCCTGCCCAAGCCACGACGGCTGTAGAGCAGAATTTTAGGTCAAACCAAAAGCGGGCGACCAAAACAAAGGTAGGCAAATAGCGTGAGAAAAACTTTCATGGGACTGACTGGGTTGGCCGCGGTTGCCGTAGGCGCGTTGCTTGTCGCGGGCTTTACCGAGCGCGGTATAGGTGTCGTTGCCAAGGACGCTGACTTGCCAGTTGCCATGATTGTGCAGGCGTCTGAGTTGCCGTTCGACCAAAAGCTACCGAAAAGCCCAGACGGCCAACGGGTGCGTTTTGAAGGTGGCTGGGCGCTGACCTCTGGCCACGAAGGTTTTGGTGGCTTCTCCGGTTTGCTCATTGATGACAAAAATAAAATATTGCTGGCGATTTCCGACAAAGGCGATTGGTGGCAGACGCCTTTTGACGCCAGACGTTTTGTCCCGCCAACAGCGGGTATCATGCGCGGATACGCCGCCGGCACTACCGCTGACAAAAAGGATCTGGACGCGGAAAGCCTGATAAAATTTGATGGTGGCTATCTGGTATCGTTCGAACAGGATCACCGGCTGGAGTTTGTTGCTGAAGTCGGCGGCGGCGGCGTTGCTTCCCCGCTGGCAGCTATTGATTTTTCCGGCGTGTCGATGAACAGCGGCATGGAAGCAATTGCGCGGTTAGCTGATGGACGGCTGCTGGCATTTTCCGAGCGTGGTCGCAATGGCAGCGGCCAGTTGAAAGCCTGGCTGGTATCGTCGATCAGCGTTCAGGATCTATGGTTCAAACCACCAGCAAACTTTGCGCCGACTGATGCGGCCACCCTGCCAAACGGTGATGTGCTGGTGTTGCTGCGGTATTTTTCTGCCATTGACGGCGTGGCGATCAAGGTTCACCGGATTAAGGCTGATGATATCGCCGCCGGGTCGGTGTTGGCCGGTAAGGAAATCCTGCATCTGACGCCCGAGTTTACGGTCGATAATATGGAGGGACTGGATGTTGTGGCGCTTGACGACGATACTGTGCGCCTGGTGATGATATCTGACGATAATTTTAACTCCATCCAGCGTACCCTGTTGATGATGTTTGACTATGATTACCGATGACCGCAGCCAATTAGC
>JAJFIT010000102.1 GCA_021774775.1 Alphaproteobacteria bacterium
CAGACGGCGAATTCGGCGAGACTAAAACCTTTGACGCGGGTTCGATAATGTATCGCCAAAATGCCGAGTCTGAAGGGGTTTATCTGCTTCTGGAAGGTTGTGTTGAGATTTGGCATGAGCACGAAGGCGAAGTAACGCTTATCGCCACTATCGGCGAAGGAGAGCTTTTAGGCGAAGTCAGTGCCATTGAAAATGTGGTTCATTCGGTAACGGCAAAAACGCTTCGCGACACCAAATGCATCTATATTCCCTCGCCAGCCTTTCGCAAAAGTTTCTCCAATCCGTTGGTGCGGCAAGTGGTTCGTACGATGGCTGCCCGGTTAAAAAGCTCCTATGAAGCCAAAAACTCCACCAACGACCCCGAGGACATCAGCCTGGCAGCAAGAAAGGTTAAAGTTCCAATCATCGAGGCCGGCTCTCGCATGGTGGCTTCTTGCCTGACGACACAAGTGCAGTTGAAAGAATTCCCCTTCACTGTAGGCGCAATCGCCACTGCGGCGCACCAATGCACTATTAATTCCAAAACTCTTATGGTGCCGTTGGGACATGTTGCCGAGATTGCAAACAGACATTTTGAGATCATCCGCCGAGACGGCACGCTTTGGGTTCGTGATATGGGCAGCCCGCAAGGAACAGTTGTCAACGGCGAGGCACTCAGCCGGTACGGCCTGTCGGCAACCACGAAACTCAGGTACGGGGAAAACCTTATTGCCGCAGGCGGCCCGGAAAGCCCCATACGATTTAAAGTGATACTACCCGCTTCTTAAAGCGGCCAGGCGATTGGCTATGCATGGTCTTTCAGCAGGCGGGCTTTTTGCCGGTCCCAATCACGTTGCTTGGCCGTTTCGCGCTTGTCATGCAATTTTTTGCCCTTGCCTAAACCCAGCTCAACCTTGGCCCTGCCCTGATCATTAAAATAGATCTTGAGCGGTACCAGTGACATACCGCCCTTTTGCACCGCACCGCCCAGCCGGGCAATCTCGCGTTTATGCATCAACAGCTTGCGCGGACGCCGGGGTTGGTGGTTGAAACGATTACCGTGGGAAAATTCGGGGATATAGGCATTGATCAACCACAGCTCGCCGTCTTTTTCCTCGGCGTAACTTTCCTTGATATTGGCCTGACCATCGCGCAGCGACTTGACCTCGGTGCCGGTCAACATAAGACCTGCCTCGAACTCGTCCTCAATGAAATAGAGATACCGGGCTTTGCGGTTATCAGCGGCAATCCGCGACGGTGGGCCGCCGTCTTTTTTCTTCTTGTGTGCCATCAGCTGATCACAGTCCGCTTGGACCAATCCCCGCATTATAGATGGCGGACGCGATAATTGAGCGCGCTCCTTCCGTCACCGGCAAGATCGGCAGGCGGACATTTTCATTGCAAATGCCTATCAGGCTGGCCGCATATTTCGACGGTGCGGGGCTGGGTTCCATAAACATGGCACGATGTAGCGGTAGCAATAAATCGTTTATTTCCAGTGCTTTGGCATAATTTCCATCTGTGCAAGCCTGTTGCATTTCGGCGCATAATTTTGGTGCCACGTTGGCTGTAACCGATATACAGCCAACGCCGCCCATGGCGTTAAAGCCAACGGCAGTGGCGTCTTCGCCCGAAAGCTGGATAAAGTCGGTGCCCATGGCGGCGCGCTGGCTGGCGCAGCGATCCAGATCACCGGTGGCATCTTTGACACCAACAATGCGCGGCAATTCAAACAAGCGTGCCATGGTCGCAACCGACATATCAATCACCGAACGACCCGGGATGTTATAAATGATAATCGGCAAGCCGGACGCATCATGGATAGCTTTATAGTGTTGATACAGCCCTTCCGGACTTGGCTTGTTATAATAGGGCGTTACCACCAAAGCCGCGTTAGCACCTGCCTGTTCGGCAAACTGCGTAAGCGCAACCGCCTCAGCGGTGTTGTTGGAACCAGTGCCCGCGATAACTGGCACCCTGCCCGCCGCTGCCTCAACGCAAAGTTCGATCACCCGGTGATGTTCCTCGTGGCTAAGTGTGGGCGACTCGCCGGTTGTGCCCACCGCAACAACGCCGTTTGAGCCCTGGCCTATTTGCCAGTCGACAAACTTTTGAAAGCGCTCCTCGTCCACCTCAAAACGCTCGGTGAAGGGGGTAATTAATGCAGGTATCGAGCCCGTAAACATGCTGCGTGCCTTTTTAAAAGCTATCTGGTTGGTCAAAAACTACTTACTTGGCCAAAAGCAAACTGAATAGCCAGAAACAAAAAAATCTGGCGCACCCTAGCGCCAGCCCCGGGAAAGGGCAAGCACAGGATGGCCAGATGAGGCACTCAGGGAGGGTCGTCGGTTAATTTTTACGTGTCTAGCGGCGGTGTTTTTTCTGTGCTTTACCGCGGCGCTTGTGCCTGCGCTGTTCCAGCGACTGTTCAAACTCGGCAGCTGTCACTTCGCCGTCACCGTTTATGTCACCGCGTTTAAAGCGTTTGACCAACGGCGCGGCAAATTCTTCCAAATTTACCTGTTCGTCGCCGTTCTTGTCCATTCTCGCCATAAATTTTATTCGGGTCGGGCGCATTTTTTCTGCCCGTTCGTCAGGCGACATATGCGTACCACGCCTTTCGTGCCTTGGTGCACCTGCCTGCTCCCGCGCTTCAGCTTTGTCTTTCATATGAGCAATACGGCGTTCGGCACGGGGCGACAAAGGCATTCTTTCAGGCAATTCGCCCAAGGTAATGGCACCGTTTTTATTTTGGTCGAATTCAGTAAATTTCTTTTGGGCTTCCAACATCAATTCGTCGTGGGTTACCACTTGGTCGTTATTCACATCAAGCTGCTGGAAAGCTTCTCTTGCGCTTTCACGCGGTCCACGCGGTTCGGCGTCCTGCGCCAAAAGAGAGGCACTAACGGCTGTGGTTACTGTCGCAAATATTATTAATTTTTTCATTTTATATCCAGTGTTTCTAACATTTATTCCATATGCTGGCCCTGGGTTTGGTTAAATAGACCCGCATTTCTAAAATAATACGGGCTGCATTAGCTATTCCCTTCGTTTGGCTATTTTTAATTGTAGGTAACAACGCATTTTTCTTGTCGGGCCAGTGTATTTACCGTAGGTTCGAAACAATAAACTGATAAATTGGGGGCCGACACCACAGGGGCTGATCATGCATATTTTTAGAGCAATCTTCAGCGTTTTCATTTTTTGTCGTGGAACTTAACTGCCGTCATTAGTCGCCAGGAACTGTTTAAACGCAGCCTAGGGCACCGTCTGATGATGGAAATGATACCAGCGGAGAAACCCTTCGACGCAAAAAAGCCAACTGACGCAAAAGACATCATCCGGTAGAGGAGTTTGGCATTGGTGGCACCCCATAGGGATAGCAGATCCTTTTCGCAGGAATACCTTCAAATCAATGACACCTAAATTACAACAAATTTTGTTTGCTGCAGTAATCATACTGCTTATTTTCGGCTTGGCGTCTGACTTATTTCCGACATCGATTCAACTGGCTCTGGCAACAATTGCAGCAGCGCTTGTTGCCGCAGTAATCTTTATCGGACTATCAAAACTGCAACAGAGAGCTTCGTCATCAGCGGGGTGGACAATTGATGCAAACGCTCTGAACGACGCAATTTTTGCAACAGACATTAATGGACATATTCTAGGTATGAACGATCTGTGCCGTGCCTTGTTTCCATCAAGTGTTGACGCTAAAAATGTAATGGAATTGTTCGAACCTTTGCACGAAATTACCCTGCAACGCACACAAGCAGAGGATGTAGTCAATGCGGTATTGGCCTCTCCCGACATTCAATTTTCAGATCGCTTGAATCTGTCCGACAACCGAAAAATTGACCGCACAACACGCCCAATCGCAAGCAGCGGCAATCGTATCTGGATCCTCAACGATGTCACCCACGCTGTCTTGGCCGACAATGACAGCGCTATGCATCAAACCATGGTTGAAGCAGATGCCGTCCGCACCGCAGAGCTAGCGGAACAATTATATCATGCCAAAGCAGAGCTGGAGCAGAAACAAACCGAACTCACCCGGTTAGCCAACACGGACCCAATGACTGGCCTGTATAATCGCAGGCGCTTTTTTTCGTTGGCCGAGGAAATAATCAACCAATCCAGCAGCAGCACATCCCTATGGGTGGTGATGTTGGATATTGATCACTTCAAGCACGTCAACGATACCTACGGCCATGCTGCGGGCGATGTTGCCATCCGGGATTTTGCCAAACTCATTTCGGCTGGAATAGACGGCAACGGGTTTATTGGCCGATTGGGCGGCGAAGAATTTGCCGCAGTTTTGACCGATTGCTCGGCCGATCAAGCATTCAGAATCGCGGAAAGCATTCGCGGAAACACAATGCAAAATCTTACAATCAGCGAATCAGATGAAATTCGTTTTACAACGAGCATTGGGGTCGCCCCCTGGCTGCCAGCAGAAGCCAGCATCGAGCCCGCGGTCGACCGCGCAGACAGGGCGCTTTACAGTGCAAAAGCATATGGTCGTAACCGGGTGGTAGGATACGAATAATGCGCTACAAGCTTTTCGCCGCACGCACGATAATTATTATCGTTGCCATGACTTGTCTCACCTTGTTTAATTCAGTCACCCGCGCGCACGAGGACTATCGTTCCCTATCGCAGCTTGACTGGAACGACGCAGACGGCTCGGTTGAACTGGTGATGCAAATTCACAGGCATGAGCTGGAGACAAAGTTATCTCTGTTGCTGGATCAAAGATTGAGTTTTCTGACCAGCGGCGATTTCAACAAGCTGGAAGCTGCGACAAACAGCTATCTTGCCAATAACATTGCCGTCCGGGTGGACGACAACCCAGTAGACATGATTTTTTTGGGCCTTGAGGCAGAAGGCGAGACGGTAATCGCCTATCTGGAAGCCGATTGGCCCGACCAGCCGCGGTCACTTGGCTTGATGAACTCAATATTCCTGAATGATTTACCCGGGCAGATCAACACAGTGCTTGCAACTGTCAAGAGCGTTCGCATGAGCGGAGACATTACCGCTGGCAGCGGACCGCTGCGCTTCAATTTTTGACATGTTCGTGACTTGTTTCAACGCTGGCATCTGGCTAAAGTCACCGAAACGGATGAGATTTATGACACGTCATTTTCTAAACACGCTTTTAATCGCCGCAACGACCACAACAGCTGCTGTATATAGCGCGGGAGCCAGCGCCCAGGAAGACAGATTGCTTGCATTAGCGCGTGACAGCGCAATTATCGCAGGCGGCGCACGCTACTGTCGGTATGATCCGGATGAAATCGAAAACTTTACCGCAAGGGCCGAGGCCCGAATTTCATCTTTGGCCAAAGACGAATATGAAAAAATATTGGCACGGCTGGAGTTTAAGAATATCCTCGACGCCTATACAGTGAAAGAGCCGCAAGGGGGATGCAGCGACTTTCGAGCAGTTTTCGATCGGTCGCAAAAAAACGTGCAATAGCGATATTTCCAAAAAATGAGACAGAGCGAAGGTTCCGCGTGATTAATGGAACCCTGTCGCTATTGACGAAAATAACCAACCAGCGAAAATACCATCAATCGCCGCACCTATATTGCGGCTATCACGGTTTCCAGGGAGTAAGTGGGCAATGACTTTGCAACAGACAATGACAAGACTGCTGGCAGCAGCCGCGCTTTGTGCGCTCGCGGTGCCAGCGTCGTTCGGCGCAATGGCATTTCAGGACGGCGATAAACCCGAGAAACCACCTGTTGAGAAAAAGCAGGACGAGCCAGAGGATGAAGACGAGGACGAGGACGAAGACGAGGACAAGAAAAAAGAAAAACCCGACGAAGACGCCGAAAAAGAAGAACATAAAGATAAAAAGAAAAAGAAAACAAAACTAATCAGCTCTCTGGTCAAGGGCTATGATGCTTTGGATGGTCTTTTCAAAATATATCGCAGCGCTGAAACCGGCAGCCTGCAGATGGAAGTGCGCAAGGATCAGATCGATAAAGAATTCATCTATTTCTCTCATATTTCCGACGGCGTCGTTGAGGGCGGCCATTTTCGCGGTCAGTTCCGCCGTCAAAAAGTTTTCAAAATTGAAAAAAGGTTCAACAAGCTGGCGTTCATTGAAATCAATCCCTATTTCTATTTTGACCCGGATAATAACCTGTCCAAAGCCGGGCAAGCCAACATTTCCAACGCAGTAATCGCGACCAGCAGAATTCGCGGCACCAACAAAGACGAAACCAGTTATCTGATTGGTGCCGACGTCCTGTTCAAAAACGAGAGTTTTGACCAAATTCGGCCCAGCAATCGACCCCTTCCGGGTCCCCAGAGAAACTTTAATTTCAAGCTGGGTAAATTATCCAGTAGCAAAACCCGCGTTTCCGAGGTGAAAAACTACCCTGAAAACACGGCGGTAAAAGTTGACTATGTCTATACAAACCCTGCGCCGATTGGCCGCGGCAACTGGTTCGACATAACCGATGCACGCAACGTAACCGTGGGTGTTCAACATACGCTGGTTGCCATGCCGGAGAATGATTATATTCCGCGCTTTGACGACAGCCGCATCGGTTATTTCCTCGACTATGTCAACGATCAAACCAGTAAATCGGCCACACCCTGGCGCGACCTGATCAATCGCTGGCATCTGATCAAAAAAAATCCAGCAGCAGCGGTATCAGAGCCGGTTGAGCCCATTGTTTACTGGATTGAAAACACGACACCGGAAGAATTGCGTCCGGTGATCAAAAAAGCTGCCGAGGCCTGGAATCCTGCGTTTGAGGCGGCAGGCTTTAGAAACGCCATCCAGGTCAAAATTCAGCCCGACGATGCTACCTGGGATGCAGGTGATATTCGCTATAATGTGCTGCGTTGGACCTCAAGCCCGCAACCGCCTTTTGGCGGCTACGGTCCCAGCTTCTCTAACCCGCGCACCGGCCAAATTCTGGCCGCAGACATTATGTTGGAATATAGTTTCCTGACAAACCGGTTGAACCAGCGTAATATTTTTGAAACTGCGGCTTTGCCAACGGCAGGCACCATCAGTGTGGTGGACGCCGGGACCGATAACACGTCCACCCAAAACACCCCGGCGCAAAACAACCAAAACCTGCAAGCGGACTTTATGGCCATGCTGGCGCGCCACAGTCGCACCTGTAATTTGGGCGCTTATATGCAGCAAAATACCATGCTGGGTAAAACCCTTGCTGCGGTGGCGGATCAAAGCGCTGATATCACCGACACGATGATAGAAGAATCGCTTTATTATCTTATTTTGCACGAAGTTGGGCACACGCTGGGACTGAACCACAATATGAAGGGCACCTATGCCCGGTCCTACGCAACCGCCCATGATATTTCAGCGCAGGATGACGGTCTGTCTGGCTCGGTAATGGACTATCCAGCAATCAATTTTGCACCGCCCGGTGAAGACCAGGCGCATTTTTACTCGGTTAAGCCCGGGCCGTACGATTATTGGGCGATCCGCTTCGGCTATGACCCTGCGATGGACGACCCGTCTGAGCGGGCGGCACTGCTGGCGCGCTCAACGGAAAAAGGTCTGGTTTTCGCCAACGACGCCGATGATATGCGCGCGCCGGGCAAAGGTATCGACCCACGGGTTAATGTGTATGACATGACCGACGATGCGGTTAGTTTCGCCGAAGACAGGCTCAAACTTTCGCGCAGCGCCATGGGCAAACTACGGGCGAAGTTCACCTCAGACGGCAACAGTTATCAGGAACTGCGCAACGCTTATCTGATTTTGACCGCCGACATGGCGTGGCAGGGCCGTGTGGCGTCGCGCTACATTGGCGGGGTTTATGTGGACACAGCACGCGCCGGGCAGCCCGGTGCAGTTGCCCCTTACACACCGGTTGAAAAGGCGAAACAGCAGCAAGCGATGAAAATGCTGCGCGACTACATCTTTGCGCCAGACGCTTTTGCAGCCGACCCGCATTTGTTGCAACATCTTGCAATCCAGCACCGCGGTTTCCTGCACGGCGCAGCAACAGAAGACCCCAAACTGCACAGCCGCGTGGCGCTTATTCAGGCTGATATTCTCAACCATATCCTGCACCCCGTCACCATGCAGCGCATGACAGACAGCACCCTGTACGGCAATGGCTACGACGTCACGCAGGTGCTGGGCGATGTCACTGATGCGGTCTTTGAAGACGACAGTCGCGGCGCGGTTAACAGCCACCGACAAATATTACAGCTTATGTATGTCAAAGGTCTGATCAACCTGTTGAACATGCCGCAGTATGATCATATCTCTCGCTCCAACGCCTATTCAAACCTGAAAAGCATCCGCAATAATATGGCACGCTGGCGCGGCAACGCCGCAACGAGAGCCCACCGCGACCACATCGCCTTCCTGATCGACAAGGCGCTTGAGGTTCATACCGACTGACATCAGTCAGATAGAACCCAAAACGGATGCAAAAAGGCGGCTCCGGTCACCTTTTTTTGGCCCCTTCCGCAAATCGCAATGCCGATGACGGTTCCCCATGCTCGCTTTTTGTTCATGGCTGGTTCAGGCTCACGGCGATAAAATGCCTTAATAGGTTCAGATTATTGCCTTGGTGCTGCCCTTTTTCACCAACAGAGTAGCAATGGAATTTTAGGCAAATTGGGAGTGTATGATGATGTTGAGGAAAACCGGGCTAATTCTTGCCGCCCCTGTTGCGCTGATGCTGGGTGCCTGTAGCACCAGCTATTCACCGAACAGTTATGACAGCCGCTCTGTCGGCCAGGTGAACCGCGTTGAGCGCGGCACCGTTGAAAGCTACCGCTGGGTTCAAATTCAACGCCGAAACTCTGGCGTCGGAACAGTGGCAGGTGCCGGTATTGGTGCTGCAGCCGGCTCCACGATCGGTAGTGGCCGTGGTCGCGGCGCAGAAAATGTAATTGGTGCCATCGGCGGCGCTCTGCTGGGCGGACTAATCGGCAGCAGCATAGAAAAGTCAGGCAGCGAAAAAGGCGGTTTTGAATATCTGATCCGCACAGAAAGCGGCGCGCTGGTCAGCATTGTCCAGCAAGACACCAGCCCGCTGCCGGAAGGTGCCCCGGTTGTTATTATGTTCAGTGGCAGCCAAAGCCGGGTTGTTTTTGACCATAACGCGCCGCGCTATGACAACGAGCCACCTGCACCCAGGAATGTGCCGCAAGACATACCGCAGGACAAAGAACCAAAAGATCCTGCTGATCCGCCTGCCTGAGGGTTTTAAGCCTAACTGCAGTCAAACCCGCAAAGCAAAAAACACCCAAAGCCCTGGCATTCTGTGCCGGGGCTTTTTATTTGCAGCATACGGCAAACCCGACGCTGCTACTGGCGATGCTGTTTCTGGCGACGATACATCCCAATCCATGACGCGCAGGGCGCTGTGAACGATGGAGTGGGCATAATTCCACGCCGTACCACCAGCCCCGCTATGCACACGCCTGGATCAAGTTCATTGGGCCGCAGCAAGGCAAAAAAAACTGCCTCGCAAGGCAGTTTTTTTTGCTGGAATATTAGAGGATAGTATCTGCTAGTTCTCGTCGTCGTAGACATATTCGACTTCCCACTTGGTGCAAACATAGCTTTCGCGCCGGTACTCATAGCGCAGGCATGTCCGAATTTCCTCTGGCGGCTGATAAAGTTGGGTCTCGTATATATGGCGCCCGTTCTCGTCGAAGCGTGCGCTGGCCGAGTAGGGCTGACGCTCGCCCACCAGCCTGCCGCTGTACTGATCATCGCTATATTGAGCGCTTGGGTCGCGCGTTGCAGCATCCCCCAGCGTTGCGCCAACAACAGCACCGATAACAGCACCAGCGGTTTTATTTCGGCCACCATCAATTTCGGCACCGATAATGCCGCCAACAACAGCACCGAGCAGAGTTCCTGCTACATTGTCGCCGCTGCTCGCATAGTAATTGCTGTGGCCGTAATAATGGCCATAGTCAGCATCAAAGCCCGGGCAATAGTCACCGTAATGATAGTGGTTGTGGCGGTGCGCCCAACCCCAGCTGGCCCGGTGGCCATAATAGCCGCGCGCAAACGGCCAGTCACTATAATAACGGTAATAATCATAGGCGTTATAATAGTTCCCGTAATAGGGCCAGTAACCATTGGAGTAGCCAATGGAATAGCGCGGACCGCCATAATAACTGCCAAAACCCAGGCCAAAGAAGAAATTGGAACCAAAATAAGACCGGTATGGCCGGTATGACCTGTAATTATTGCGGCGAACGTGTGGCTGATAGCTGTCAGCGCGCCGATGGTTATTGCGGTCACGGTAGCTGCCACTGTCACGGCGGCGATCTATGCGGGCATCACGCGCGTCGCGGCGACCGCGAACGCCGTCATAGCGCGCGGCATCATCAAAATCATGTCTGGTTGCGCCGCGCCTGCCTGACCGACTGACTGACCGACTGACTGGCCGGCTGGTTTGACGCGCCTGCTCAACAACACGCCTGCGGGTATCCTGACGGACATTTTGGCGGGTGTTTTGGCGCGCTGCCGGGCGCACTGTACGACGCGCTGAGTCCACTACCCTGCGGCGTGTATCCTGCCTGACTTCTTGACGAGCCTCTTGCCGCTGGACACGGGCAGGCTGACGCTGGGTGCGCACGGCCTCTCTGCGGCGCGCTTCGCCGCTTGCACGGCGGGCAGTCTCTGCGTTTATGTCACGGCGCTGTCTTGCTGGCGCTTGCTGGTGTTGTTGTCTGTTTTGGGTGGCGGCTTCGCGGCGGGGCTGTCTTGTTGGATTTGCCGCTTCGCGGCGGGGTTGACGCGCAGTTTGGCGTTGCTCCGACGTCCGGCGCACTTGTCGCTGTTGAGCTCGTTTCTCGGTGCGGGCAGCGCGGCGCGGCGCCGGTTTTGCGGTTTGCTCGGCGCGAACACGTTCTTTACGATCTGGGCGATCTTTTTTATCCTTAGCGACAGCCATTTCAAGGGGCAGCAAAATCGCCGTGGTCGCAAGCAACAACACAGACTTTCTAAACATGACACTCTCCAACATAAGTTGTGACCACCTTACCTATGGCAGCTGAACGCAACATGAACCCCTTCATTACTGTCCGTTCGCTATCATAACGTGCCTATCATAGCATCCCCATCATAGCACCTCAGTGGCCATCCTCAAAGAATGCCCCTCTGACGTGGCAAAAATAGGGCATAATATAAACAGGCAGGTGGTCCACAACATAACAAATCAAGCAAATTAAAGTTGCGCAAAAAAATTGGTTCGACTAGCATTATTCGTGACCATTACACTTATTATTTTTGATTTTGGGGGTTCAGATGATCAAAGATAGCATTGGCTTTGCCAAGACGGTTCAGGCTGCCGCAATGTTCTTGATAATGTTCGTTGTCGCGGGTGCATTACCTGTTCAATCAACCTTTGCGCAAGGTACGCCTGCAACCGCCAAGCAATTTAAACTCAAGGTTGCTATTGGACGTTTTTCCAATGAAACCCGATATGGCAAAAGTTTACTGCGAGACCAGGACCTTGATCCGCTTGGCAAACAGGCCTCGGATATTCTTTCTGGCATGCTAACCGAAACGAATGCTTTTCTTGTATTTGAGCGACCTGATATTGCGAAGATTGAACGGGAACAGTCACGTTCTGAGGGAGACACTGTCGGTGTCGACACCCTTGTTTTAGGATCAATCGTTGAATTCGGTCGATCCACCGACGGCAAAAGAGGTCTTTTCAATCGGAAGAAAATTCAGAAAGCAAAAGCAACGGTGACCATTCGTCTTGTAGACGTTAAAACTGGCCTGGTATTCCATTCGTCGACTGGCTCAGGAGAGTCTACAACAACGACCAAAACAGTCCTCGGAATAGGTTCAACTGCCGAATATGACGCTACGCTAAATGACGAAGCCATCACCGCGGCGGTTGCGGACGTTATCAATGAACTGGTGACCAAAATCCAGGGTCGAGTTTGGAAAACAGATATTCTTCAGGTTGATGGAGACACTGTGTATATCTCAGGCGGTCCCAGTCAAGGGCTTTCAGTTGGTGACAGGCTTGTCGTTGCCAAATCTGGCAAAATCATAAAAAGCAAACAATCAGGTTTCAATATCACGCTTCCGCCATCTTATATCGCGGAAATCGAAATTATTCAGCTATTTGGCGATTCGGAAACCACGGAGGGTGCGGTTGCACAGATCACATCCGGTTCCATTGATTCCGACAAGATCGACGAAATGTTTGTAACTGATAGGAGGCTTAAATGAGGCTTTTTACAATTCTGCTCCTTTCGATTTTTCTAGTGTCCTGTGGCGCAATGCCTAAACACGCGAACCAAACCACCAGCACCGATCCAACAATTTCCATCGCCGGAGCGCCGATCGGCGCCTTAGTTTATGTTAATGACGAGCCAATAGGTTCCATCGTCGAAAAGGGCAACGTGTTTCAGACCGAATCCGGCACGCACCATGTGGTTATCAGAGGCTTGAACGGTGAAGTTCTTTACGACCAGATTATGTATCTGGCTCGAAATTTAGAAAAAAAAATAGACCTACCTTAATTCACTAAACATTTTACAGGGGGACAAAGTGTTCAACAAAATCACGAGATTGACATTCATCATTGCCGTATCTGTCACGCTTTCAGCTTGTGGCGGCAGCGGCACAATGTATGGATGGTCTGGCTACGACTACGCACTCTTAAAGCATTATAAAGATGCAACAGGCGCTGATGAATTGGCGACGGCTCTTCGAAAAGTAGTCGTCAAAGCAGAAGAAAAAGGCAACCCACCGCCCGGATTATTCGCTGATTTTGCCTTCGCTTTGTATGAAGCCGGTCAAGTTGATGAGGCTATTATCTATTTCCAAAAAGAAAGAGATACATGGCCCGAATCGGCTGTCTTTATGACAAGTGTAATCAACCGCATAACAGGCCAAAACTCATAGGGTATGATCAAAATTATGAAAAAAAATCTTTTAGTCTTAGCCACTTTTTTTCTCGTCACTGCATGCGCTGGCGGTGCAACCATCGATCCGTACGACTATACAACTTACCGAGACCAAGACCCACAATCCATTTTGGTTGTACCGGTTGTTAACAGTTCAAACGAAGCAGAAGCAGCCGATTTTTTTCTGACTACCATTCCCTATGCTCTTGGCGAAAAAGGCTACTATGTTTTTCCAGTCAACATGGTCAAACGCACTATGGAGGCTGATGGTCTTGCTGACCCCAGTCTTGTTCATAGTGCCGACCCGGTGAGGCTGGGCGCATTGTTTAACGCAGACACTGTGCTTTACGTTGAAATACTGAAATGGGATTCAAGCTATGCCGTCGTATCAGCCAGCATCACAGTATCATTTCGATATACAATAAAGAGCGCAAAGACAGGTGCCATGATATGGCAAAATGAACAAACATTAACCCATTCAGACTCAGCCAACTCTGGGAATTTCCTTGCCGACTTAATTGTTAACGCGATTGATGCGGCGATTAAAAGCACAAGCTCCGACTATACGCCGCACGCACGAGCCGCCAATGCCAACGCATTGTATACTGTCGGACGAGGTATCCCGGCAGGCCCCTACTCGCCTCTATACAATGACCCGAAAGATTTGGAAGCATTCCCAAAAACTGGCAGCGGCTGGCTCGGCGGACCGAAACCCGATCAACCGGTCGCCAAACCTGCTAACGGGGCTACACCGACTGAGCCAGACTAATTCCAAATTAATAACCACACGAAATAGCCCGCCATTTGGCGGGCTTTTTTAATTTTCAATTGATATCTATTTAACCATCCAGTTTGGGCTTGAGTAGTTTGTTGACCACGCCCGGGTTGGCCTGGCCCTTGGTTGCCTTCATCACCTGACCAACAAAGAAACCAATCAATTTGTCCTTGCCCGCGCGGTACTGGGCCAACTGGTTCGGATTAGCGGCGATAATCTCGTCGATGATTGTCTCGATCGCACCGGTGTCAGACACCTGCCTCAAGCCTTTTTCTTCAACGATAGCCGCTGCGTCCTTACCGGTTTCGAACATAACCTCAAACACATCCTTGGCAATACGCCCGGAAATGGTGCCGTCTTCCACAAGCGCCAGCAATCCAGCGCCCTGCTCCGCCGAAACCGGTGTGTCGTCGATTAATTTCCCGGCTTTATTGAGCGCACCGAACAAATCACCGGTCAGCCAATTGGATGCTTTCACTGCAACCTCTGCCTCGCTTTTACCCGTCGCTTTGGCAACAGCGGTAACAAGCGTTTCGAAATATTTGGACGAGTTCTGCTCGGCAACCAATACGCTGGCATTATAGTCATTCAGGCCCAACGCTTCCATAAAACGGGCTTTTTTGGCGTCCGGCAGTTCGGGCAGGCTTTCGCGTGCCGCTTCAATGAAAGCATCATCAAACTCAAGCGGCAACAAGTCAGGGTCCGGGAAATAGCGATAATCATGCGCTTCTTCCTTGGACCGCATGGAGCGTGTTTCGCCCTTCACCGGATCAAACAACCGGGTTTCCTGATCGATGGTGCCGCCGTCCTCGATGATATCAACCTGGCGGCGGGCCTCAATCTCGATAGCCTGACGCACAAAGCGAACCGAATTCACGTTTTTGATCTCGCAGCGTGTGCCTAGCGGGTCACCCACTTTACGCACCGACACATTCACGTCTGCGCGCATACTGCCTTG
>JAJFIT010000103.1 GCA_021774775.1 Alphaproteobacteria bacterium
GTGGCGCGCTCGATATTGCGCGACCTGACTTACATTGATATTGGGTTCGGCGTGCCGGAACAGCAATCCGAAGCGTCAGGCTGAAGCTAAAAAACTTCTAAACTGAAACCGACAGGCTCCAGTAAAGAACACCACCAATGACGCCGAAAAAGCTGACCATTGCAGCCCAACATGCCACGCCGTGGCGAATTTTTGCATTTGTATAATCTTGTTGCATATTGATCGTCTCCCTCAATCAAAACGCCTGGATGCAGGAACCCCCGTTCCGCGTCACCCCTAGCCGGAAATAGCTTTATCTCCAAATTGCAGATAATTCCAGTATAATTTTTGGCAAATAAACGCTGGTCGATGTTTGTTGTGGTAGGAAAAAAGACTCTCACTTTCGTTTATAGACGATGTGTAATCTTGACCAGAAAGCCAAGATTGATGCGGTGTCTGGAAAAAAAAGTGCTTGCACCGAGGCCCGGTTTGATGCAGTCTGATTCAAGCCATAGTGACTGAATTAGCTCGCTCTCGGGGCATTGCCTCGGAGCGGGCTTTTTCTTTGTCCTAATTCACTGATATTGCAGGCAATAATAAAAAAAATTACGAAAATCGAAAAAACAACTTGCACCCTGAAGCATCTTAATGCACCATAGGGACAGTCAAATTGAGAAACTATGCATCGACGCCGCAGACTCCTGTCTGGCGGCGTTTTTATTTGGGCTTCTCCGATTTTTGTTGCCGGGAGCATGTTTGTGGCCATCAAGTTTGAACCGCTGGAGCCCTGGTGTTTTGGGGCAACGTCTGGAGGGACGTCCGGGGACGAAGAGGGGGATAGCGAAACACGCCGGAAACAGGACGCAGCCAAAGCGGAATTTCTTGAACATATCGCTGTGGGACAAAGCGTTCGTGCCGCCGCTGCGGCGATTGGTGTAAAGCCCAGTTTGCCCTATAGCTGGCGCACGTTGGACGAAGGTTTTTCAGCGGCATGGTCTGCGGCGGAGGAGGCGGGCACCGATATTATCGAAGAGGAAGCCTTTCGCCGCGCTGTAACGGGGGTTGAAAAACCTGTGTACCGCGGCGGTGAAATTGTTGGCCATGTAGCCGACTATTCCGATGCCATGCTGATGTTTCTGCTGAAATCCCGTCGGCCTGAGCGCTACGGAGCCGCGGGAAAAACAACTGGCAGTAAAACCACAGAAGATTTGAATTTGGAGGGGGCCCGCGATGCGCTTATCAGCAAATTCGGTGCGGTCGCTTCCAGCGGCAAAACGCCGAAAGTTTCTTAGCAGCCTGACAAGCCTTGAAGCGGCTACGCTCTATTACAATTGGGATTTTTGGGCACGCGCCAACCAGCGCGCCCCATCAGGTCGCTGGACATACTGGCTAATGCTGGCCGGTCGCGGCTTCGGCAAAACCCGAGCGGGCGCTGAATGGGTTCGCGGATTAGCAGAAAGCGGCGGAGCAAAACGCATCGCGCTCATCGCACCCACGTTGCATGATGCCCGCGCGGTTATGGTGGAGGGCGACAGCGGTTTGCTGGCGGTATCTCCGCCGTGGTTCAAACCGGTGTATGAACCGTCCAAACGCACACTGACGTGGCCAAACGGCGCGGTCGCAACCCTGTTTGGCGCTGAGGAACCCGAGCGCCTGCGCGGACCGCAGCATGATGCGGTTTGGTGCGATGAACTATGCGCGTGGAAGCAAGCGGAAACCACCTTTGATATGATGCTGTTTGGCCTGCGGCTTGGCCGCGCGCCAAAAGCACTAATAACAACAACGCCGAAACCGATACCGATTTTAAAGCGATTGGTTACCAACCCAAAAGCTCGCATCACCAAAGGCACGACTTTTGACAACCTGAAAAACCTGGCCCCCGGCTTTGCCCGCGATATTGTCGCGCGCTACCGTGGTACGCGGCTGGGGCGGCAGGAACTGAACGCAGAAATTCTGGAAGACACACCCGGCGCGCTGTGGACCCGCAGTCTGATTGAAGCCAACCGGGTGCATGCGTTACCCGACTTTGCTCGTATTGTTGTGGCGGTGGACCCACCAGCCAGCATCGGTGAGAAAGCCGACGAGTGCGGTATTATCGCAGCGGGCGTCACGCACGACGGGCAGGGCATTATTATTAAAGACGCCAGCGAACGCGGCCTCAGTCCCCACGGTTGGGCCAGCCGCGCGGTGGACCTGTACCACCAGCTGCAGGCTGACCGTATTGTCGCCGAAGTGAATATGGGCGGTGCAATGGTTGAGGCCATCATCCGCGAAGTAGATGCGGGCGTGGCCTATAGGGCCGTGCATGCCACCCGCGCAAAAATCGCCCGCGCTGAACCCGTGGCCGCCTTGTATGAGCAAGGCCGCGTGTCCCACTGGCGCGCGTTCGAGGTGCTTGAAGACCAAATGTGTAATTTCACCGGTGCGCAAACCGCTGCAGGTGCAAGCCCTGACCGGCTTGACGCGGCGGTATGGGCGCTGACCGAGTTGATGCTTGGCCGCAAATCCCTTCCCAACCTGAGGACATTTTGATGGCGATATTCGACAGACTGTTTGGTGCCAAGGATGAAATAGGCGGCAAAACTGCACCTCAGTCAGGTGGCCCCAAACTGTCTCGCAAATTGGCCCACAAACAGGTGAAACGCCCGGTGTGGGCGCGGGTTGGCCCCGGCAATGCGGTCTCGACACCGCGCCGCTATGACCGGCTGGCCGATGAGGGCTACCGCCGGAACGTGGTGGCCTACCGCGCGGTTAATCTGGTGGCCAAGGCGGTTGCCAGCATCCCCTTTGTTCTGAAGCGCGGCGATGAACGACTGAGCGATCACCCACTATTGAGCTTGCTCGCGCGGCCTAACCCGCGCCTGAAGGGCGAAAACTTTCTCTATAATTTTGTTGGCTATTATATGATCGCTGGCAATGCCTACGCCCTGAAGGTGGGGCCGGATAGCGGCGAACCCAAAGAGCTGTGGCTGATGCGCCCGGACACCATGAAGGTGATCGAGGGCGCAGACGGTTTGGCCGCTGGGTTCGAGCAGCATGTGCTGGGTAAAAAACAGCGCTACGACGCCGGTGCGGTGCTGCACCTGAAAAGTTTTAACCCGCTGTCAGACTGGTACGGCCTCGCGCCGCTGGAGGCCGCAGCCATGGCGGTGGACGCCCACAATGAAGGCAGTCGCTGGAACCTGGCACTTATCCAGAATGGCGGCACGCCGTCGGGTGTTCTCTATCAGGAAGATGCAGACGCGCCGCTGACCGACGCACAGTTTGACAAGCTCAAACAGCAGGTTGAACAGCAATATACGGGTGCCCTGAACGCCGGGCGGCCCTTGCTGCTGGAAGGCGGCCTGAAATGGCAGGAAATGGGCATGAGCCCCAAGGATATGGATTGGGCCAGCGCCAAAAACATGACCGCCCGTGAGATTGCTACCGCCTTCGGGGTGCCGCCGCAGATGATGGGCGTGCCGGACGCGCAGACATATTCCAACTACGCCGAAGCACGGCAAAGCCTGTGGGAAGACACGGTTATACCGCTGGCGCAGGACATTGCCGCCGAGCTGACCAATTGGTTGGTGCCTGACTTTGACGTGGCCTCGCGTGGCCAGAGGCAGGACCACAAGCGCCTGTCGTTGGCGATTAATCTGGACGATGTGCCCGCACTGGCGGCCAAACGCGCCGCACGGTTCGACCGGATTGCAGGCGCAGGTTTCCTTAGCGACGACGAAAAACGCGCAGTACTGGGGTTTGAGAAGAAGAAAAAATAACCGGACCGTTATTTCCTGCTGGGCAATATTGCCCGCACGGGTTTGGAAAGACAGCGCTGCCTATTGAAATTTCTGGGAGACGGTCGTAGGGTCCCGCCTGATATTCTTAATTTTAATAGGCTCGATAGGGATTTACGATTATGGCGAACGGCACGGTAAAATGGTTTAACAGTACAAAAGGCTTCGGTTTCATTAAGCCTGAAAGCGGCGGCGATGATGTTTTTATTCATATCTCGGCGCTGGAACAGGCTGGTCTTAACAGTCTGGATGACGATCAGGAAGTGACATACGAGCTTGTTGAGGACCGCAGGGGCCGCATGAGCGCGGGCGAACTTAAACTGCGCTAGTTCAAGCCAAATATTACGGTTCAAAGGTCGGTGTTTCACCGGCCTTTTTTATTGCCT
>JAJFIT010000104.1 GCA_021774775.1 Alphaproteobacteria bacterium
CTAACTCGCGCAGCCGTCCATCCGGCGGTTAAACCATATCCTGGGTCGTGTGAAGCGCGATTGGGCCGCGCGAAACAGGGCTTGGTAGCGAAACCCCTATCCACAGAAAGAGTAAAAATCTTTTCAACCCGGCAAACGCAGGCGATATTTTGCCTACCTTTTTTCAACATGCCTACTACTTGAGGCTGTTTATTGGCGGCTTCGAATTTGCAAGCTATTGGCGTATATTTGTATCAATTTGTGTCAAAATAATACCAATACACCGTTTTTATTATGTTATTTTTGTCTTGCAATGCACACCTTAAAGTATATTTTGATTCTGGCATTCTACTTGCGATGGTACACGCAGCCGGTTGGGGACAAGGCATAAATTGCTGATCTGGCTGGCGTTCGCGATTGGGGCGACGTACCGAGTAGGAGAGTTTATGACTGACACTATTACGCACACGCTGAGCCATCGGGGCTTTCCGGTTCATGTGAAAGAATATGCCAAAGGCACCAGCGACATTCCACTTGTAGTCATCGGTGGAGCATTTCAAAACATCGATCAGATCGAACGGATGAGCAAGGCGCTGGCCAAACACACCTGGGTTATTGCTTTCGATACGCCCGGCAACGGCGCCACTGGTGTGTTGCCGCACGATTATTCCTTCGATTTTATATCTGATTGCATTGCCTCGGCGCTGGAACAGCTGCGGGTTCGCAAGGTTAATCTGGTCGGTTTCAGTTACGGCAGCATTGTCGCCATGCGCTTTGTCCAGCATTATCGCCCCGTGGTCAGCAGGCTGCTGCTTGGCGGTGCCATGCACCGGATGCCCGAACAGCTGGAATATGACTTTGACCTGATGGTTTTTTACCTGAAATGGAACAAGCGCCGGGAATTCGCGGACTGTTTCACCAATCTGATGTCTAACCCGGAACTGCGCAAAACCAACCGGCTGGCAAAATTGGCGGGGGAGAAGCTGCATCATGCGCTGATGCATGCTAACCGGGGTATGCGCGAACAGTTTTCTCACAATACAAAACGCATTCTGCAATTTGGCAATACTGATTTGAGTAAGCTACCGGACGTTCCGACCGTGGTTTTCACCGGCGAATACGATATTTTCGTGCCGCCCGCAGCCAATAAACTGATTGCCGACGCATTTCCTCGTGGCCGCTACGAGTCGATTGAGGGTGCTGACCATATGGCCCATGTTATTCAGTTCAAGAAGTCGGTTGACTTGATTCTCAGGGGCGCAGACGCATACAAGCAAACAGCGCCAATCCAGTCATTGGTATTCCCAGCCAACGATCCACGTTACGGCGTTGCAAAGCAACCCATGCCTGGTCAGGAGCTGCCAGCCGAGGCCATGCCAATTTCAACAACGGTCAACACTACGCATTAGACCCAATGCGCCGCAGGCTTCTGTTTTGACATATACAAATTGCAAGGCCAGCGCTGTTCCCCTGCTGGCCTTTCTTCTGCAAGTCTCAATAGTTTTATGTTTCACCAAACCTCTGCCAGCCGGGGTTCCAGGCTGCGGAATTGCAAGTTGTAGCGGTACAAGGCGGCTGCTTAGGTAAAAAATGTAAAATTCTGCTTGGCAGCGTCAATTTTTTGAGTATAAAGAGCCCCACCTTAGAGGACAGGGTCCTTTGAATACTGATCCGCCTTAGCTCAGTTGGTAGAGCAGATGACTGTTAATCATCTTGTCGCTGGTTCGAGCCCAGCAGGCGGAGCCAATTAAAGAAAAGCCCGGAGCATTGCCCCGGGCTTTTTAAGTTGTTGAATTACCAATGCCGCCTAGTTGGCCATATCCGCCTGATGGGCCGGGTCATACATATTGAACCATTTCATCAGGTAAAGCTGTCGGCGCAGGTAATTGGACGGTATCGAGCCCGTACCGTGATACTCGCCCTTTACCGAGATAAACTTTGTCGGCACGCCCAGATATTTCAGCACAGCATACATCTGCATGGCCTGCTGGTCGGGTGTGCGGCGGTCAACATCGCCGGTCATGAACAGGGTCGGCGTTTTAACATTCTCGGAATGCATCAAAGCAGAATGCTCATACCACTGTGTTGGGTCTTCCCAGAAAGGCTTTTCAAAGAAATTAATCATCCAGCCAGACACATCGGTTGTACCAACCATGCCGATCCAGTCAGAAACCACACAGCGGGACACAGCGGCTTTAAAGCGATCGGTCTGGGTAACGGTCCATGCAGTTAGGATACCGCCGCCGGAACAACCAGTAACAAAGGTGCGGTCCGGGTCTACATACCCCTCACCGATCAAATGATCCACACCGCCCATCAGGTCGGCATAGTCACGTGGTCCGGGGTAGATATTCTCAATCGCAGCCGCGAAGTCTTCGCCGTAACCGGTCGACCCGCGTGGGTTGGTGAACAGCACAATATAACCTTCAGCAGCAAAGTGATGGAACATGAAGTTATAGGTTTCCCGGTACATGGCGTGCGGTCCGCCGTGGATTGACAAAATCAATGGATACTTTTTTGTTTTGTCAAAGTTTGGTGGCAGAACGGCCCAGCCCTGTACCTTGGTGCCTTCGGTTGAATCGTACCAGAACTCAATGGTTTCGGACTTATCAACTCCGGCGAAAACATCGGCGTTCACATCGGTTACCCGGGCAAAATTATCACCGTCAGACAGGTCGAAACGAACAACATCAGCGGTATGATCTGCGTCAGTTTGCAAACCAACAGCAACACCGCGATTGGATACATTCGACAGGAATATATTCTGGTCGCCGATTGTCACATCACGCATTTTGCCGTTCATATCGGTATAATGCACGTTGCGGTCGCCTTCCTTATCCAGCGTGAAATAGATACCACGCGAATTAGATGCCCAGCGAAGCCCGCTTGGGCCGGAGGGCAAATCACCAACAACCAGATTCTGGTCGTTACCATCGATTCCAACAGTATAAAGGTTGGTATGCCGATAACTCATTACTGATTCGTGGAATGCCGTGAAGGCTATCATCCGCCCGTTAGGTGAAAATACCGGGTCCTGTGCCCCGATTGATTTGTCGGTCAGGCGTTTGATATCACCGGATTTTACATCAACCGTATAGACATAGGTTTCCGTGTAACGGCGACCGTCATCTTCTTCAGCCAGCCCGTCAAAGGCGATTTTGCTGCCGTCAGGCGACCAGGAGAGGTTTGCACCAGACCGAATTGCACCAAGACGGCGCGTATTGGCATGCCAGTTGCCGTCGGTCAGCTGGTTCGGCGTACCACCGTCGGCAGTTACGACAAAAATATGATCCCAGCCATTATTCATCGGGCCAATGCGATCCTGATGCCAGAGAAATTCTTCCACCACCAATGGGTCCTCTTTCCATTTGGCACCGGCTGGCTTGCCTGGAAGCTCGACGGTAAAAGCCGTTTTGCGCGGTACCCGCGACATAAAGGCTATCGACTTGCTGTCCGGTGACCAAAACACGCCGCGCGGGCGCTCGGTGCCGTGGGTTATTTGGCTTACCGCGCCTTCATTGTCCATCCAGCGAACAAACAGCTGCGGCTTGCCCGCATCATCGGCAGAGATAAAAGCAATGCGGCTACCGTCTGGTGACCAGCGTGCGTTGCCGCCCTTTGCCATCAGCTGCCGGTTTTTACTACCGTCAGCATTCATGATCCACAGCGATGCAGACCGTCGGTCTTTCATCTTGTCGATATGTGACCGCACGTAGATAACCTGAGATCCATCCGGCGAAATTTGCGGGTCACCGACGGTCTCAATATCCAGATAAGTTTCCAGTTTTAACGGTTCCGCCTGCACAACAGCAAACGGTACAAGGCTGAATGCGACAAACAGTGCCATCAATCGCTGCAACATAATATTCCCCTCTTTTCAACTGTGACTTTCCAATTACATGGCATTCCCAAATGCCTGACATTGCCAAAAAATATGCCAGAGCATGTGCCAGAGCATGTGCCAGAACATACGCCAGAACATATTCCTGAGTATTCATTGAAATTTGCCTGAAGGCAAATATACCGATCCCATACCTTTGCAAAAATGCCACATTTCGGATTTAGACCGTAAATCTAACACCAAAATCAGGCATTTTGACTTGTCTTGGCGCATAACCATGCGTAATCGGTGCATTATTGATTTAGATATACCCGCAGACTCGCGGACCAAGGAGCCCCTCACATGCGCGCACTCGTATTATCCCTTTGTTTAGCTGGAATTGCTGCCCCGGCAATCGCTGACGACGATGACTATTATTATGCTGGCCTTCAACTTGGCCTGACCGATGCCCTGGACGAAAGCCTGGAAGGCTTGGCACCCGGCACACTGGACATTGAAACCCAAAAAAAACTGGGCATTGTCGGTGGCCTGTATTTTGGCCGCAATATTAACAAATGGCGCTATGAGCTGGAATATGCTCTCCGTACCAACAACATTAAAACCGTTGATGTAACAGATCCGGGCCGCCTTGCACTTGCCACGGGATCACGTTCAGCCGATGGCAGTCAGCAGTCCGATAGTCTGATGGCCAACGCCCACTATAACTTTGCTGATTTTGATGGCTGGAAGGCATACGCAGGCCTTGGTATCGGTATGAGCCTTGTTCAACTGGACCGTGTCAGCGCCGATAATATCCTGATCGCAGACAGCAGAAACTGGGAACCCGCTGGCCAGGCGATGGTTCAACTAACCAAAGCAATTGGCGGTATTGAACTGGGTCTCGGCGTTCGCCATTTCAGAACCCTGACCGGTAAATTTGGCACCGAAGCATTGGGTGCCCGTCACCGGTTCGCCAACAACGAAGTATTTGCACGGGTTTCCTGGAAATTCGGCGAGAAAGCCCGGCCTGCTCCGAAAGCAGTTGCGCCAGCGCCCAAGCCAACGCCAGCACCTGTTGTGAAGCCGGCCCCGGCTCCGACGCCAGCACCGGCACCGGCACCAGAGCCTAAGCCAGTTACTGTTCCTGGACCGTTCATGGTTTTCTTCGATTTTGACAAAACTGTATTAACGGCAGATGCGCGTTCGATCATTGAGCGTGCGGCAAAAGCATTCAAGCAGGTCGGTGCAGCGCGCATCGCGGCTTCAGGCCATGCGGACCGCGCAGGAACAGAAAAATACAACGAGGGACTGGCACAGCGAAGGGCGCAAGTTGTTCGCGGTGCCCTTATCGCGGAAGGTGTTCCAGCTAACAAAATCAACATTCGCAGCTTCGGTGAAACATCACCGCTTGTAGCAACCAATGATGGTGTTCGTGAGTGGCAAAACCGCCGCGTGGAAATTGTTCTTTCTCGCTAGCGTTGAGACTGCCAAACAGAAGAAATAGAAATTAATTCGCCGACCCTGGAGATAATGTCCGGGGTCGGCTTTTTTTATGGTATCAGCCAACTATTGGTTTTAAGCGGCTGTCGCTGTTATTGATAAATGCTGGATCGATCAGCTAAGGTGCAGCTGCGCTCGGGCTGTTTGTAACGCACCGGCATTAATGTCACCAAGCCCGACGGGTCGGGCATTTTCACCGCCATTTGCAGCGCCATCTGCGCCCGATCACAAAATTGGGTTACTGATGAGCTGCCCAGCGATACTTTGTTGGCAACCGCAACAACATAGCCGTCCAGACCGCCTTTTTTTGATCGTTTGAGAAAGTCCCGCAACGGGCCTTCAGCCTCAATAAAATAGGGCCGTTTCGACCGCACAAAATCGTTGTACAAACTAATGATATCGCGGTGCGCGCCGCCGCGGCATTGCAGGGTCGCAACCCGCATCTGTGTTTCCACGAACCGGATTTGATCGGCTTTGATCTCGCGGTTCTGCATACAGGCGTCCGCAGCCGACACTGTGTTCGCGCCCACAGTCATCAGCATTGTCGCTGCCAATAATGTTCTAGCTTTCGTCATAATTACCTAACGCCCTGTTGCTCATATTTACCATCATGCCATCCAATTTCCTAACCAAATGTTAAAGGGAAAACATGACGAAAATTTAGCTAACATTTTAATTTAATTACTTTTTTCGGAATCATTGATGTACTGGTATACCCTTGGGTTATCGGACACCAAAATGAAAGCTGTTGCGTGACATCACCGCAACTGTGTAGCCTGCGGACAAGTAGGGGAGAATTGCTGCCGTCCGTGTGCAGCGATACTAGTAAATTTAGGGGAAGAATAGTGAAATTCTGGTTTGGCATCACGCTATGGAAACGAATTCTGGGCATGCTGGTTCTCGGCATTGCTTTCGGATCGCTTGCAGGCGAAGCGGCAACAAGCATTGACTGGATTGGCCAATTGTTTATCCGCCTAATTCGCATGATTGTGGTGCCACTGGTGTTTGTCACCCTTGTTTCTGGCGTCATCGCGATGGGGGACCCCCGACGCCTCGGCTCGCTTGGCGTGAAAACATTAGGCCTCTATATGGGAACAACGGCGGTCGCGATCACGATCGGGCTAACCATGGCAACACTTATCCAGCCAGGGGTCGGCGTTGATCTGGCCGGTGCGGTTCCAAAAGATATCGCTGCTGCACAGTCGCTTGAAGATCGTTTGCTCGGCATCATCCCGCTTAACCCAATTAGGGCACTCGCAGACGCTGAAATGCTCGCGATTATCTTTTTCGCCCTTTTGTTCGGAACCGGCATATTGGTGACCGGAAAACCTGCCAAGTCCCTGGCAGATATCTTTGACGCGGCGTCAGAAGTCATGCTCAAGGTCACGCACTTGGTAATGGAAGTTGCCCCCTTCGGTGTGTTTGCACTTATCGCAGGCGTTGTGGGCACCGGCGGCATTGAACAATTGTTCACGGTACTGCCGCTGGCGGGAGCGATGATATCGGCCTGCATTATTCACGTACTGTTGACCCACGGCTTCATCATTAAATACGTGCTGAAACTACCCGCCATCCGGTTCTTTCAGGGTGTTCGCGGTGCCCAGCTGGTTGCCTTTTCCACGTCTTCCAGTTCAGGTACCCTGCCTGTCACCATAGCAGTGGCAGAAGATAATTTAGGCATCAAACCCGCAGTTGCCTCAAGTGTATTGCCGCTTGGTGCCACCATCAATATGGATGGCTCGGGCATTTATGTTGGTATTTTGGCGGTTTTTTCCGCTCAGGTTTTAGGAATACCGCTTGGTATCACCGAATATCTGCTGATCGCGCTGTCAGCGACGCTTGTCTCCATTGGCACAGCGGCAGTCCCCTCCGCATCGCTGTTCCTGCTGGCAGCAGTTCTCGGCGTACTGGACATTGACGCCGCGCAAACCGCCATCATTGTTGGTTTTGTCTTCCCGTTTGATCGTCCGCTCGACATGATACGAACTGTCGTCAACGTTACCGGTGACCTGTCTGTTGGCACTGCTGTCGCCAAATGGGAAGGTGAATTCGACGAAGAGGTTTTCCGCGCACCACCTGCGGATTAAATATTCTGCCGCAAACACCTTTTCTGCTTTTCAAACGCTTCTGCCGGGTGGTATAGCCCGGCAGTTTTCGTTTAAACACGACTTTCAAGTATAAGAGCCGGCAAGTATAAGAGCAGGCAAGTATAAGAGTGGATATGAGCAACAATAAAAAAGCAGTGGTTCTTCTGTCTGGCGGCCTGGACAGCGCAACCTGTGTCGCAATCGCCCGCGAAGCAGGATTTGTGGTTTATGCGCTGTCATTCAGCTACGGCCAGCGACACAGCGTCGAGCTGGAAGCCGCAGACCGTGTTGCCAAACACTTGGGCGTTACCGAGCATAAAACTGCGGTGCTAGACCTGCGTCTGTTTGGCGGCAGCGCGCTGACCGCTGACATTGATGTACCGAAAGACCGCTGTGAGGCAACCATGGAAGCCGACATCCCGGTAACCTATGTCCCTGCTCGCAACACCATTTTTCTATCGTTTGCCCTAGCCTACGCCGAAGTTGTTGGCGCGAAGGACATTTTCATCGGCGTCAATGCGCTGGATTACAGCGGCTACCCGGACTGCAGGCCCGAATTCATCAAGTCGTTCGAGGAAACTGCCAACCTTGGCACCAAGGCCGGTGTCACCGAAGACGAACGCTTACGTATCCAAACGCCGCTGATCGACATGACCAAAGCAGAGATTGCCGCTGCAGGCACGCGGCTGGGTGTGGATTATGCCATGACCATCAGCTGTTATGACCCGGATGTGTC
>JAJFIT010000105.1 GCA_021774775.1 Alphaproteobacteria bacterium
TCTGGAACGTATCCTGAAAGCGCACAACCAGCTGGACAGCATGACAGCCAAGGTGCTGGAAGTTAACCCATCGCATCCGCTGGTGAAAAAGCTGGCCAAGCTTGCTGGAGAGAAGGGCGCTATCGAGAGCCTTGCGGACCCGGTTTGGCTGGTGCTTGACCAGGCCAAAATTCTTGAGGGCGATCCGCTGGATGATGCCACGGCTTTTGCACGGCGCCTAAGCAGCGCGATGGAAAAAGGCCTGACTTAGCCTAGCTCTAATATCAACAGCAAAAAGCCGCTGGCCTTTTTGAGGTCGGCGGCTTTTTGCTGTTGGTCAGGTTGTCGACTAGTGATGGTTGTTTAGGAGCTTGCATGAATATCTGGCTTATGGGTGATCCCGCTTTTGGATTTCAGATATAGTGTTATTACCCAACCTTGAACAAGTATACTGACGACGATGAAGAAACTGGCTTCGGAAAAGAGAAGAATGCCATAAAAGTCGCCAAGAATTCGATAGGCACCAACGAATACACCCAAATAAAGAACTGAGATTACCAGCCTTACCTCGATTTTTTGTGCGGCTTTGCCGAAGAAAGGCTCAAGCTCGCTATGTTTTCTGCGAAGTGCAAATAATAATAGCGCTGTAGCACCGGCTGCTACAACGCCTATTCCAGTCAATCGGCGGACTATTATTTCGAGTTCTATTGTCTGACCTAAAAGGGCGGAGACATAGGTGCCCAAGATTAACGCCAAGAGAAAATATGCCAGATAAACGATCCACAAAGGTACATGTGTTGCCAAGCTTCGGTCCGTGAGGGATGCCTTTCTGTTTTCCATTACCGGGATGGTTGGAAAAACTCTGTAGTATAAGAATGCCATATGAAGTAGCTGTGCAACCACAAAGGCAGTGACGGGTGCCATAAGGTTGAAAATTAAATAGGATGGCGGTGTCTCAGTGTAGAAATAGCGGGCGATACCGACAAGACTGGCAATTGAAATCACGTAAGAAAAACCAATGAATAATTTTTCAGCCGTTAAATGGGCTGTGAATTCAGGATGCGCCTCAAACCACTCCGGGTTTTTGCGGACGGCAAAACCATTGTAAGTTCGGCAGTATAACCGAGCCATGAGAATAAAGAAGAATGGAATTTGCGTTGCAGTGAGGGCAAGCAAGAGAAATTCTGTCATCAATCTATCCTTTAATATGGTCTAGTTGGGCACTGAGAAGGTCCGTGATGTCGCTGTCGCTCAGGCCGTTTCGCTTGAACGACAGGACCAGTTCGTCCAGCTGAGTTTCGGCGTTGCGTCTAATACCGTTTGCACAATGCGCCGCTGCATCTTCGCGAATGAAGGTCCCCGCGCGCCGTGCGGTTTGAATGACCCGCTGGCTTTCAAGCTGCTTGTAGGCTTTGGCAACGGTGTTGTGGTTCAGGCTCAGGTCGTGTGCCAACTGTCTGATTGGCGGAAGTGTGTCACCGCTTGCCAGCGCACCAGACAAGACGCCCACTATTATCTGATCGACGATTTGCTGATAGACCGGTGACGGGCTGCTGATATTAATTTCAACTTCCATAAGTAGGATATATACCAATTTGTACTGTATTGAAATAGTACAAACTGGTATTATTAGTAATATGAAACTATTGTATTATTTCAACTTGCGAATTTTCAAACCAGTGATCTGGTTCTTGCTGCGTGCGGTTACCTCAAACCGGTAACCATGAAAGGTGAAGCGGCTGCCAACGATTGGTATGGCCTCCGCCTCAAAGATAACCAGCCCCGCAACTGTGGTCGCCTGTTCGTCGGGCAGCTTCCAGTCAAACATGCGGTTCAGGTCCCGGATGGTGACCGATCCTTCCGCGACCACGGTACCGTCATTGTACGAGCGTACCCCCGGCAGATCGAAATCATGTTCGTCGGCTATGTCACCGACAATTTCTTCCAGAATATCCTCCAGGGTCACCAGGCCCTGAATATCGCCGTATTCATCCACCACCAAAGCAAAATGAGACTTGCGCTCCAGAAAGGCGTTCAGCTGTTCTTTCAGGCTTGTGGTCTCGGGCACAAACCACGGCTTGGTCATGATACGTTTCACGTGGAACCGGTGCATTTGCCCGCCGGTGCGGCGCAGTGCGCGCAAAACATCCTTGGCATGCAGCACACCGACAATATTTTCAGGCTCGTTCTCAAAAAGCGGCAGACGGGTGTAGGCACTTCGAACCACGGCAGCGATGATGTCGTCGGTCGGCGCGTTCACATCGATCATCTGCATGCTCTTGCGGTGGATCATCACATCTTCAACGGTAACCTCTTCCAAATCGAGGATCGAGCCCAGCATATGCTGGTCTTCCTTGACGATGCCACCTTCGTGGCGGTGCAGGTCGATCGCACCGCGAATTTCTTCCTGTGCGGAAAGGGCGTTGTCGATTGAGGAAATATCAACGCCGAAAATCCGCAGGGTTATGCGAACAATTTTCTGCACCAGCGAAACGATAGGCGCAAAAACAAACACCACGACGCCGATAACCCGCGAGACCGCAAGTGCCATTTTTTCGGTGTTGGCGATGGCATATGACTTGGGCAGCACTTCGGCGAAAATAAGCACCAGCGCCGTCATTACAATGGTGGCGTAGAAAACACCGTCATCGCCCATTAGCGTCAGGAACAGGCTTGTTGCCAGCGCCGACGCCAGAATATTGACCAGATTATTGCCCAGCAATATGGCACCGATCAAACGCTCGCGGTTATCTATCAGGCGCTCTACCCGTTTGGCGCGCTTGTCATTTTGCTTTGCCATGTGGTGAATGCGCGCCTTTGACGCCGCGGTGAGCGCAGTTTCAGAGCCGGAAAACAGGCCGGACAACAATAGCAGGAAAAATATGATGCCTGTGATGGTCCAGAATTCGGTGGTAAATAGTTCGGCGGCGGCCATTACCGCGGATCCTTTATATTAATATTAAGTTGGAACATGTCAGAGCGAATCATGCAGGACAGCGTGAATAATTTCAAGGTCTACGCCGCGGTGAACCGCAGCCGACCCAATGCCACCGAGCACAAACCCGATTGTGCCTGCCTCGACTTTCTTGTCCTTGGTCATATGGACCATTAATGCGTCTGCGGTCATGGCGCGGCCAATTTCGCGCGCGGATGTTTTCATGCCCACAGCGGTAAAGTGTGCTTCCACGCGTTCGAGGTCATTGGTTTTTGCCAGGCCCAGCCTGACCGAGGCTTCAAGCGCCATAATCATGCCGATGGCCACGGCTTCGCCGTGCAGTAATATTCCGCTATAACCACATTCGGCTTCCAGGGCATGGCCGAAAGTATGGCCCAAATTCAATAACGCCCGTTTGCCGGTCTCGCGTTCGTCTTCAGCAACAATGCGCGCCTTGGCGGCGCAGCTGTGGGCAACGGCGTGGGTGCGTGCTTTGGTGCCCGCCGGTCCGGCCTCGCGGTCGATGATTTTCTGACCGTTTATTTCAAGCCAGCTGAAAAAATCCGGGTCGTTGATAACGCCGTATTTCACCACTTCGGCGTAGCCTGCCAGCAATTCGCGCCGGGGCAGGGTCTCGAGGGTCGATACATCAATAATGACCGCTTTCGGTTGGTAAAAAGCGCCGAGCAGGTTTTTGCCTTGCGGCATGTTGATGCCGGTTTTACCGCCAACGGAACTATCCACCTGTGCCAATAACGTGGTTGGTATTTGCACAAAATTAATGCCGCGCAGCACGGTCGCGGCCGCAAAACCTGCCAGATCACCGATTACGCCGCCGCCGAATGCGACGATTGTGTCGCTGCGGTCTATACCAGCTGCCAGAAGGCCGCTGACCAGGCTTTCATATTGGGCTGTTGATTTGGTGGCCTCGCCGGGGTTTAAAACAAACCACTTGGCTTCAATGGCACTGTTTTCCAGCGCAGCTTTCAGCCGGTCTCCCTGATGGGCCATAACGGTCGATTCGCTGACCACAAAAACACGTTTCGCTTTCAGGAGCGGAGTTAGCTGCGTGCCAATTGTTTCCAGAAGCTGGCTGCCGATATGAATGTCGTAGGACCTGTCGCCCAGGTCCAACGTCATTGTTTGTGTGGTGGTATTCGGCGTATCAGGCACGTATCAAACCCTTGTTTTTCAGTTTCTGGATGATGGAATTAACCACAGTATCATGGGGTCCGTCGGATGATTGCACCTTGAGGTCAGCCTGAGCGTATACCGGGCCGCGCTCCTCCAGCAGCTTTCTGAGAATTTCTTCCGGGTCCCCGTCCTGCAAAAGCGGACGAGTATCGCGGCGCGATGTGCGCTCAACCAATACATCAAGCGAAGCATCCAGCCATATAGTTATGCCCTTTTCCTTCATCAAGGTGCGGGTTTCGGCGTTAACGAAGGCTCCGCCGCCCGTTGCCAACACCCTTGGTGGTCCATCCATCAGGCGCGAGATCACCCGGCGCTCGCCAGCGCGGAAATAGTCTTCGCCGTAGCTTGAAAAAATATCACCGACTGTCATTTGTGCGGCTTTTTCTATCTCAAAATCAGAATCGGCAAACTCAAGCCCAAGTCGGCGGGCCAACCGGCGGCCCACTGTGGTTTTTCCGACCCCCATCAGTCCGACCAGCACAATAGTTTGCTTTATCGGCGACTTGGTGTCCGTTGGGTGGCCGTCCGGCTGGTTGGTATGTAATGCGGGTTCTGGCATAGCTGTCATTTATAGGGTCTATCCGGCTGTCGCAAAGGCTTTTTGTTGCGCTGCAGCTTAATATTGGTGCGGTGGGTCATAATTTCGACACTTGCTACAATCAAGCTCGTGTTATTGATCGATTATCAACTGCTATGATCGCTGGACTTGATGCGCCGCGGGACTTATAAAAAGCGAGTAGCTTGCTTCTTGTTGGCTGGGGCATGGTTTGATTGTGATAGAAAGTGTTTAAATGTCGAAACTAACACAGATTTTATTGGCCATGGCCGCCCTGTTAATTGTTGGCGGCGGTTTGTTTTTGATGACCTGGGATATTCCCGCGCCGTCTGAAAAGGTGAGCAAAACCCTGAGCAATGATCGTTTCCCGTCATAGTCAAAAAACAGCCTGGATAACGAGATGGTTCTGGTAATTGTGTGGTTTTGGCAATGAAACGGTTCTGGTAGTGAAACAAACATTGATAGCGAAACAAAAATATTTGCATCGCCGGTTTGTTCTTCGTCTGGCGACTACCAGTTTGCTCGCGGTTGGCGCCGCCTGTGGCGGTATGTCAGTCATTGCCCAGGATCAGGACGACCAAACTGATGAGGTTAAGCCGGCACAACCCGACAGCCCGAAAACCGGTGACCCGAAAGCTGGCGTTCCAGATGACAATAAACAGCTAGCAAAAAAGACCCTGTATTTCATCGGGCCTAAAGTAACGTCCGAGCGTCAGCAAGGCCCGAGCATCGGCCCGCCGACATCCATATTGCCCAGGCCGTTGGTTGCCAGGGGATCTGTTCCAGTGCCACTGCCTGCCCCGCAGGGTGCAGTGACCGATGAAAATGTCCCTAAAAAAGAAGTGGATGCGCCGACAACCGAAGGCGCTGGTCTCGGTGGGGTAGCTGGCCAACCGGACGGTGATGTCAGCCTGCCTACTGACGGCTTCCGGCTTCCGGGGGAAACGCCAGATCTGACCGATGCAGGCGCAGCACAGACACCAGACGGTAGTCTCGGCCCAGACGTTGGACCCGGCCCAGACGGAGGTGGTGGGCCAGACAGTGTTGGCGGTATTCAGGAAGGCTCGCTGCAGCGGATTGACCCATCCGGCCTTGCAGTGCAGGGCCTTGCAAACCCTATTGAAACTGTTTGGCAGGGCTACGGACGTGCGGACATAAAAATATTTTTGGATCAGCTGGCGCAGCCATCCTTTTCGCCAGCGCTGACCCGCCTTGCGGGCTCAATTGCCGGATCGGGTTTTTCGCTGCCTGCCCCCAGCGGTCGGGACGACATCTTAAAAATTATTGAGGCTCGGCTTGGCGTTTTTGAAGCAACCGCCAATGCAACTGCTTATGTGAATTTGATTGAGGGATTGCCGTCAGACGGTGATTGGTCTGCCCTGTCGCGGCAATTTGCGCGCGTGCATCTGTTAAAAAGCGAACTGACCGATGCGTGCCTGATTGCAGAGGCCGAGCGGGAACGAGACGCTGATCCATACTGGCTGCGCTTGGCAGCCTTTTGCATGGCGGCAACCGGCAATCGTACAGGCGTAGATTTTCAGCTTGGCATTTTGGAAGAAACCACCCAGGTCGAGCCAATTTTTTACCAGCTGTTGGATCAAATACTGATTGAAGCCGAACAGCCTCCGGGCGCGGTTTTGTCTGAGCGGATATCCATTGAAGGGGCGCTTCACGCTGATATTTTAACCGTTGCAATGGCTCGTTTGGCTCGCACGAATGTAACGGCAATCGCCGCGAAAGACCTTGACCCTTTAGCCATTCCGTTGCTGCTCGAAAATCCGTCTTTGTCGATCGAGGCGCAGAGCATGCTTGTTGCCTTTCTGATTGAACGCGGTATCGGTGGCGGTGAAGCCATGGCAGCTTTTGCACGGTCGATTACACTGCAAGACGGGGAGGCACAGGCTGCGCTATCGTTTGCCGCACAGGCAACCAGGGTTCCGGCGGAGCACGGTCGACCCGGTGCAGCGGCAGACCAGGCGCAGTTGACGGTAGCCATCCCAGATACTGACTCGGACGCACCTGTTGTGGACGAAAACCGTTTGCAAACAACCTTGCTTGCGTTGATCGCGGGTGCCGGGAGTGACGCGCAAAAAATTCCGGCGTTTAACTATTTCTGGCAGCGCGCGGAAAACAGCGGAAAACAAGCAGCGATTGCGCCGGTTATAGCTGCACTTACCCAACCGGGCGGATTTACAGAACGTGATCAGCTTACACCGGATGTGCGCGCAAGTTTAGCCAGGTCGGCGACATTATCCGGCGACGAGCAACGCACCAACGGCTGGTCAAGAGGGCTTCGCACAAGTGTTGCGGGCCAAAACCCGGACGTGGATAAAGCGCTGATCGCCTTGTGGCCATTGCTTGCTGTGGGTGAAGATCAACTTGCGGTAAATTCCGCCAATCGTCTGGCACTATGGTGGCAACAACAGCAGGCGGCAGGCCCGCAGGCTTTCGAGCGGGCTAATTTACTGTTTAGCCTGACGGACGCTGTTGGCGGTACGGTGCCAGAGGGTTTGTGGCTGACAATTGCAGACGGCCCGACGGCCTTTGACGGTGTTATGATTTCCCCGGCGCTGTGGCGCAAGTTCGAGATAAACGTTCAACGTGAAGACCCGCTGGCCGCGTTGTCATCATTGTATCAGCTTCTGAGCGAGGTTAGCCCGGCAGACCTGCCACCGGCCATATCCGGCGTGTTGATATCGGGGCTTATGCGATTGGGCTTTGAGGATACCGCAAAAGCGCTGGCGCTGGAAATCCTGATTAGCCAGAAACTTTAACCATTATGTCTGACGCCGACCTTGTTGATCAGTTTCTGGAGATGCTGGCAGCAGAGCGCGCGCGCGCTGTGAACAGCTTGCTGGCCTATCGCCGCGACATTGAAGATTTTATCGCCAGCGCCCCCCGGTCGCTCTTGGAAGTTGATGCAGAAGCGGTGCGGGCCTATCTGGCAAGCCTGCATAAGCAGGGCCTTAAGGTATCAACGGTGGCACGCCGACTGTCGGCAATTCGCCAGCTTTTCCTGTTTATGTTCAGCGAGGGCCTGCGCGGTGATAACCCGGCGAAAAACATTGAAAGCCCGCGCTTGCCGCAGGCCTTACCGAAAATACTTTCTGACAGCCAAGTGGAAAAATTGCTGGATACCGCCGAGCAGGCGACAGCTGGCGGCAACATCAAAACCCTGCGTGCGCACGCGTTGTTGGAAACGCTTTATGCAACCGGTTTGCGGATCAGTGAACTTGTTAGCCTGCCGCGCCGAGCTGTTGGGCCAGACACAACCATGATTATGGTACGCGGCAAGGGTGGCCGCGAGCGGATGGTGCCGCTTGGCGGCAAAGCGCGGCGAGCGTTGATGGCTTATCTTGAAGCTTTAAGCGAGGAAGCTGCGGGAAAAGGCGTAGCCGTTGACCGTAGCGACACGGCCAGTGGATTTCTGTTTCCCTCCCGGGGAGTAGAGGGGCACCTGACACGGCGGCGGGTCGGGCAAATGCTCAAGGCTCTGGCAGTTGATGCGGGGCTGGAGCCCAGCGGCGTTAGCCCGCACAAACTCAGGCATGCTTTTGCAACCCATTTGCTCTCGAACGGTGCGGACCTGCGGGCGGTGCAACAGATGTTGGGGCATGCGGATATCTCAACAACCCAGATTTATACCCATGTTCTTGAAGAGCGGCTGAAAAGTCTGGTGTTGACCAAGCATCCGCTGGCGGACGGCTGATGGCAAACGATTGAACAACTAACGAGCGGCGCGCGGTCTTGCATTTGGCCTTCAGTGTGCTTACATCGAATCGAGGAGAGAACTTTGATCGAAGCCGTTGTAATTTCGAACGATTACCAGGCTTGACAAGACAGCCCGGTTTGGTGATTTTGCGCTCGTGAACAAAACATGGTTAACTGGATAAAGCTGACCAAACCCAAACGACGAAAGATAAGGATATGATGACATTCCTTGAGTTTGAGAAACCAATCGCCGAGCTGGAAGGCAAAATCAGGGAACTGAGAAGTTTTTCTGGTGGCTCTGGTGACGTTGATATTTCGTCGGAAGTTGGACAGCTGGAAACCAAGCTTGGCAAGCTCTTGAAAGAAACCTATGCCGGATTGACACCCAGTCAAAAAATACAGGTTGCCCGCCATCCGGAGCGGCCCCATTTTACCGATATTGCCAGTCATCTTCTGGAAGACTTCACGCCGCTGGCCGGTGACCGTGCTTTCGGTGAAGACGCCGCGCTGCTAGGTGGCCTGGCTCGTTTTCGCGGCGAAGCCTGCGTGGTAATGGGCCACGAAAAGGGCTTGGACACTGAGGGTCGCCTTAAACATAATTTTGGTATGGCGCGCCCTGAAGGGTATCGCAAAGCCATTCGCCTGATGGAGATGGCCGACCGATTTGGTTTGCCGGTGATTACGCTGGTAGATACGCCCGGTGCGTATCCGGGGGTCGGCGCTGAGGAACGCGGGCAGGCTGAGGCCATTGCGCGCTCGACCGACACATGTTTGTCGCTGGGTGTGCCTGTGGTTGCTTGTATTGTCGGCGAAGGCGGTTCTGGCGGCGCTGTTGCCATTGCCGCTGCGAACCATGTTTTGATGATGGAACATGCCATTTATTCGGTTATTTCGCCGGAAGGCTGTGCGTCTATTCTCTGGCGCACAAACGACAAGGCACAGGACGCCGCTATTGCGCTTAAAATAACCGCGCAGGACCTGTTGAGCCTGGGTGTGATTGACGGCATTGTACCAGAACCGCTGGGCGGCTCGCACCGCGACCCTGAGCGTGCGCTGAATATGCTCGGCGACCATATCGAAAATGGTTTGCGTGATATGGCGGGACTGGACGGCCCGCGCCTCAAACAAATTCGCCGGGATAAATTTCTTGCGCTGGGCGATAAAAACCTGAATTAGGGTTGTCTGAGGCCAGTGTAGAATTGCCGGTGAATTTTCGGAAAATTACTACATACGATGTGCCGGGATAGGGGACATTTTTTGCGGCACGAATTTTTGCAGCAGAAATTTCTGTGCGCTCCGCGAATCGCCGTAAATCATGGGCTTTTGTCTCCGGGTTTTTTATCCGCCAATAATTAACGCGAAAACAAGACGATCAACAGCGATGGTAAACACCAGATATTGTGGGCCTTTAAAAGTTTTACCACTTTATCTTGACGAGAGACGGCATTCGCCCTTATCTTAACTTTCACAACGAGCGAAACATGGCCTAATCGGGGGACATCGGGCGGGCCATTTCGTAAGATATTGAAAATAAAGAATAAGTTGATTTTGTTCGACTTTTGTTCTCCAATCGGGCAACCTTGTCAGGTTTCCCGAAGCGAGGAAGGAGTCTGCGTTTCGGATTCAAATAAGGATTCTGACAGCAGTGAAGTCAAAATCAAAGTGTAATTCAGGGTCTGGAAACCGGGACGGACGAGGGAGTAAGAGGCAAAGATGTTTGAAGTAACTCATTTCGAGCATGGCGGTGCTGTAGAGATTGACCGCAGTAAAGACGAACTGTTAACTGAATTTGGCAAGGCCACCCTGACGGACCGCTATTTGATGCCCGGGGAAAGTTATCAGGATTTGTTCGCGCGCGTTGCCTCATTTTACGGCGATGACGCTGTGCATTCACAGCGGCTCTATAATTATATTTCCAACCTTTGGTTCATGCCTGCGACACCAGTGCTCTCGAACGGTGGCACCAATCGTGGATTACCGATTAGCTGTTTCCTCAATGAAGCCCAGGACAAGTTGGGCTCTATTGTTGATCTTTGGACCGAGAATGTTTGGCTTGCGTCCCGGGGCGGCGGCATTGGCTCCTATTGGGGTAATTTGCGGTCGATCGGTGAGACAGTTGGCGGCGTTGGCAAGACCAGCGGCATCATTCCGTTTGTGCGTGTGATGGACAGCCTGACTTTGGCCATTTCGCAAGGCTCATTGCGCCGCGGTTCTGCAGCAATATATTTGCCGGTAAGCCACCCGGAAATTGAAGAATTTGCTGAACTGCGACGGCCAACGGGCGGTGATCCGAACCGGAAAACACCCAACCTGCACCACGGCGTATTGATTTCAGATGCCTTCATGCGTGCGGTAGAGGCCGACGAAGAATGGGCGCTGACAAGTCCCAAGGACAACCACGTTGTTCGCACCGTGTCGGCGCGAGGTTTGTGGATTCGCCTGCTGACCGCCCGTGTTGAAACCGGCGAGCCCTATTTCATCTATTCGGATACGGTAAACCGGCAAATGCCCGAGCATCACAAGCTGGCGGGATTAACGGTTAAAACATCGAACCTTTGTGCTGAAATTACCCTGCCAACCGGTGTTGACCATTTGGGTAACGAGCGAACGGCTGTTTGCTGCCTGTCCAGTTTGAACCTTGAGCATTATCAGGCCTGGAAAGACGATAAGAATTTCATCCCTGATGTGATGCGCTTCCTTGATAATGTGCTCCAGGATTTCATTGATCGGGCGCCAAGTGAAATGGCAAAAGCCCGCTATGCCGCCATGCGCGAACGGTCAGTTGGTCTGGGCGTTATGGGTTTCCACAGCTTCTTGCAGAACAATATGATTCCGTTTGAAAGTTCGATGGCGAAATCATGGAATTTCAATATTTTCAAACATATTGAAAAGGAAGTGAACCGGGCCTCTGAAGCTTTGGCGTTTGAGCGCGGCCCGTGCCCGGATGCGGCTGACTATGGTATGATGGAACGATTTTCCAACAAGACGGCGATTGCCCCGACGGCGTCAATCTCCACCATTTGTGGTGGTGCCAGCCCTGGCATTGAGCCCATAGCTGCCAACAGCTACAACCAGAAAACCCTGTCAGGTAATTTCATTGTCCACAATCAGGCTTTGACCAAGCTGCTTGAGGAAAAAGGCAAAAACACCGACGAAACCTGGACATCTATCACGATTAATGAAGGCTCTGTCCAGCATTTTGACTTCCTGACCCAGGATGAAAAGGACGTGTTTAAAACCGCCTTTGAACTGGATCAACGCTGGGTGGTTGAGCTGGCCGCAGACCGTGCGCCTCATATTTCACAAGCGCAGTCAGTGAATATATTCCTGCCGGCAGATGTGCATAAGCGCGACTTGCACCAGATTCATTATCAGGCATGGAAAAAAGGCCTGAAAAGCTTGTATTATTGCCGCTCTAAATCTATAGCCCGCGCCGAGGTTGTGGCAACCGGGTCGACCAAAACATCGCAGCGAGAGCAGGAAAAGCAGCTAGAGCTGGCGGCGGCCAATTCCACTGATTATGAAGAGTGCCTTGCTTGCCAGTAAACAAGTGAAACTAGCTTCAAAACAATTGCGAAAAAGCCTTCAGATATTGTTTCTGGAGGCTTTTTGTTTGCCTAAACAGGCACCTGCGTGGTTTGCTTTAATTCCCTGAGCGTTATGTTCGACCGCACATGGGTGACCCCCCCGAGTTTGAAAACAAAATTGTTCAGGAACTGATCATAATCGTTCATGTCTTTTGCGATCACGCGCAGAACAAAATCAGCATCACCCGTCGCCGTGTAACATTCCATCACGCAGGGGTGTTTGATCAGCTCTTTCTCGATATTTTCGACAATTTCATTGGACTGGCGTTCTACCGAAACATGGGTGAAGGCGCACACATTGTAGCCCAGTTTCTCGCGGTCCAGAACTGCCCGATAACCGATGATGATGCCAACCTCTTCCAGGCTTTTTAGTTTGCGCCAGCATGTTGCTGACGACATGTTTGCCCTGGCCGCCAGATCGTTGGATGAGCTTCGGCAATTTTCCTGGAGGGCGATTAAAAGCCCCTTGTCTGATTTAGCGAGGGTCATAATTGGTTTGCCTAAAAAAAGATGACGCGATGATCTATTCATATCATTTTTTTCACATTCTGGCATATTTTTTTCAAATGCGATCCAGAATTTGTAATATTTGAAACACATAGCGGCCAATACTGTGATAAACATCTAATTTATTTCATGACAGGCTGAAGGACTGGCAACGCCAACCATTATGACTGACCAATCTGCACGTGCTGAGGCGCAACCTGATCTGGATAATTACACACTCGATGATCGTTTTCGCCGGGAAAGCGGCCGGGTATTTCTGACCGGCACCCAGGCGCTGGTTGCCATTTTATTGGCGCAGCGGAAAAGTGACAGGCGCCAAAATCTGAACACCGCTGGTTTCATTAGTGGTTACCGTGGCTCGCCGGTTGGCGGCGTTGATCAGGCACTGTGGCGCGCAAAGAAATTTCTTGAAGCTGATGATATCGAGTTTCTGCCAGCAGTGAATGAAGACCTGGCAGCAACCGCGGTTCTTGGCACCCAGCAGGTGGAGTCAGAAGCAGATAAAACCGTCGATGGTGTTTTTGCCATGTGGTACGGCAAAGGGCCCGGCGTTGACCGGGCGGGCGATGCGCTGAAGCACGGTAACGCCTATGGTTCGTCGCCTACCGGCGGTGTGCTCGTTGTGGCTGGCGACGATCACGGCTGTGTATCTTCAAGCATGTCGCACCAGTCTGATGTCGCGCTTATGTCCGGCTACATGCCCACGATTAGCCCAGCAAGTATCGCCGAATATGTTGAATTTGGCCTTTATGGTTATGCCCTGTCGCGTTTTTCCGGCATGTGGATTGGTTTCAAGGCCATATCCGAAGTTGTGGAAAGTGCCGCGTCGGTCGAGCTGCCTGCCGCGCGGGAGTTCGTCGAACCGACAGATTTCAGTATGCCGGAAACCGGCCTTAATTATCGTTGGCCTGACCTGCCGGGCATGCAAATTGAAACCCGTATGAAAGCGAAGGTGGGTGCTGTTCGCGCTTTCGCGCGTGCAAACCCGATTGACCGCGCAATATTTAACAACCCGAAGGCAACCTACGGAATTATTACAACCGGCAAGGCCCATCTGGATGTGATGGAGGCGCTCGCTTATCTGGGTATTGATGAAGCGAAGGCGGCAGAAATTGGGCTCGATGTCTATAAAATAGGCCTTGTTTGGCCGCTTGAGACCAGAGGCGCACAGCGTTTCATGGCCGGTAAAAGTGAGGTGCTGGTTGTTGAAGAAAAGCGCGCAATTATCGAAAGTCAGTTGAAAGAGTTTTTGTATGACCGACCGGTTGAGAAGCCAGAGAGAATTCTGGGCAAGCATGACGAAAATGGTAAGCAGCTGATCTCATGGGTGGATGAACTTTCGCCGTCGGGCCTTGCGCCAATTTTTGCGTCGCGCCTGTCGAAACTGATGCCCGATCTGGACTTTACCCCGCAGCTGGCTGCCCACACAGGCGCCATTGAGGTCAAGGGTGTGGAAGGGGCCAGGCGGCTGCCGTATTTCTGTTCTGGCTGTCCGCACAATACTTCGACCAAGGTGCCGGACGGCTCTCGGGCTCTCGCCGGTATCGGGTGCCACTTTATGGCGTCATGGATGGACCGCAAAACCACAGACCTTATCCAAATGGGCGGCGAGGGTGTTAATTGGGCGTCAAAATCCAAATATTTGAAAAATAAGCATATTTTCCAGAATTTGGGCGATGGAACCTATTTCCATTCCGGTTATATGGCGATCCGCCAAGCGGTGGCGGCTGAGGCTCATATTACCTATAAAATTCTGTTTAATGATGCGGTGGCCATGACCGGCGGTCAACCGGTTGACGGCGTTATCACAGTTGACCAAATTGCACGTCAGGTGACAGCAGAAGGCGTTAAGAAAACCGTTATTGTCAGCGATGACCCTGACAAAATCAGGAAAATTGGCGGCTATCCGGCGGATGTAGAAGTGTTCCACCGCGACGAGCTGGATGCGGTTCAGCGCACGCTACGTGATATCGAAGGTGTCACGGTTTTGATTTACGAGCAGATGTGCGCCGCGGAGAAACGCCGCAAGCGCAAACGCGGCACATACCCTGACCCGGCCAAACGCATTTTCATCAATGATCTGGTGTGCGAAGGCTGCGGTGACTGCTCCAAACAATCCAACTGTCTGTCGATTGTACCCAAGGAAACGCCTTTCGGGCGCAAGAGGGCTATTGACCAATCGTCCTGCAACAAGGATTACTCCTGCGTTAAAGGCTTTTGCCCCAGTTTTGTCACCGTTGAAGGCGGAGAACTCAGGAAGCCGGAAACCAAGGATTTCGGTGACAAGCTGACGAGCCTGATTGGCAAATTGCCGACGCCGAAAATTCAGCCGGTCGCGGGGTCTTATGACCTGCTCGTCGGCGGCGTGGGCGGCACCGGTGTTGTCACCATCGGCGCGATTATCACCATGGCGGCGCATTTGGAAGGCAAGGGCGCGACGGTTCTGGACTTCATGGGTTTTGCGCAAAAAGGCGGCACAGTGATGAGCTATGTGCGTTTGGGCAAAAGTCCTGCAGCGCTCAATCAGGTGCGCATTGACGTGGGCGCGGCTGACGCTGCTATTGTTTGTGATCTGGTGGTTGGCACTGACCAGCGTTCGCTTTCGGTTATGAAGCACGGCAAGACCCGGGTTACCGCCAACACCGAGATTATCCCGACCGCTGATTTCGTGCGCGACCGTAATATCGACTTCGGCGAAACTCTTCGGGTTAAAGCCCTGAAAGATGCTTGCGGGGCCGACAATGTGGCGCCCATTGACGCCAGTGAAATTGCGCGGCGATTGATGGGGGACCTTGTCTTCTCCAACATGTTTTTGCTGGGCTATTCGTGGCAGCAGGGGTTGGTGCCAGTTAGCGTTGAAGCAGTTCGCCGCGCTATAGAACTGAACGGCGTGGCGGTTGAAAAGAACTTGCGCGCCTTTGAACTTGGCCGCGCGGCCGCCAGTGAGCCACAGGTTGTGCTTGAAGCGGCTGATATGGTCTACGGCCAGCCTGCCACGGAGACGCTTGAGGATATGATTACCCGTCGGGTTGAATTTTTGACTGGCTATCAAAATGCAGCCTACGCGCAGTCATATCGTTCATTTATCGATGATGTTTTGGCGAAAACCCAATCTGTTGCGGGTGCTGAAAAGCTGGCGGAGCCAATTGCGCGCGGGCTGTTTAAATTGATGGCCTACAAAGACGAATATGAAGTTGCGCGGCTCTATACTGATGGCACTTTTGCCGAGAAGTTGGGCAAAGAATTTGCTGGCGACTACAAAATTAAATTCCATATGGCACCGCCGATCTTTAGTAATGGCCTGGACGCGGACGGACGCCCGAAAAAGCGTGTTTTCGGTTCTTGGCTAAAGGGAGGACTGGCTGTTGTGGCACGGCTTAAATTCCTGCGCGGCACGGCCCTTGATATTTTCGGGCTGACCGCGGAACGTAAAATGGAACGCCGGTTGATCGAAGATTACAAGAACCGGGTAACCTTGGCGGTTGATGGGCTAAATGCCGACACGCTGGATACTGCAATAAAGATAGTGTCATTGCCTGATGATATTCGGGGTTACGGTCCGGTGAAAATAGAGGCGGCGGAAAAAGCTGAAGCCAAATACCGAGAATTAAAAGAGGAATACGATCAGTCATGCGCCGCTAATCAGGTGGCATGATCATTTTATGTTGCGTTTATTAGTATTGGAATACCCATGTTTGAAAAAACCAAGCTGCTGCCCCCGGACCCAATTTTGGGCCTTTCCAAACTGTTCAGGGAGGACCCGCGCGACAATAAGGTCGATTTGGGTGTTGGAGTTTACCGCACGCCGGAGGGCAAGACACCCATTATGGCAGCGGTCAGGGAAGCCCAGCAGCTCGTTGTCAGTAAAGAGGTAACCAAGGCTTATACACCAGCTGATGGAGCCCCGGGTTTTGCAGACAATATTCTCAAACTGGTGCTGGGTGAGGACAGTGCAGCTTACCGGGAAGGGTCTTGCAGCGCTGTGCAAACGCCGGGCGGTTGCGGTGCCCTGCGCCTTGCAGGCGAACTGCTGGCTCGCAGCGATATTGACGGCCTTACGGTTGGTAGCCCAACATGGGCTAATCATATCCCGCTTTTGAGTGCAGCTGGCCTCAATATTCATACTGTTCCCTATTATGATACCGTCATGAGCGGGATCGATTTTGATGCTTTTGCG
>JAJFIT010000106.1 GCA_021774775.1 Alphaproteobacteria bacterium
AATCGTTTGTCGTCACCCAGCCCGATGTTGGTTTTGGTTTTGCTGCGAGTGGCCCCGACGATGGCACCAAAGACAATATAAAGAATGCCGACAGCGGCAAGCAGGGTTAGCGAAATTGGCATATTATTTTCTCCTGACATATAGACTTACTGTATAACGATAACCGTGGATGGTAGGTTCGTGACAGCTTCCAGTATCACGGTTTCGTGATCTTTGGTCGAGGTAAAATCAAAGCGCTCATTGAAAACAGACTTAACATTTTGGTTCGGCAACGGCCGCCCATCGTTCTATCGCATCGAACGAGGCCGAAAGGCGGTTGTCATGAAGGGTGCGTTGGTTGAAAAACCAGAAGCGATCTTCGTAGGCGCTGGGTTCGATAATTTCATTGATGATCAATTTGGTTTTGCACGGCGTGACCACTTCCAGTGAGATGGTGATCCACCGGGTGTCCTGATCAGAGTTTTGCAGAAGGCTTAGTTGTCGTCCCGGCAGCAAGTCCTGCGTGCGTTCAACAGACTGCCAGCGCCTGGCGCCGCGTTTCCAGAAAACCAGCCGCGTCGAACCGCGCTCATTGGTTGGTCCGGTCAGTTCAACAATGTCGACAATTTCAGCCTGCCATTTGTCCCGGTTTTTGTCATTGGAAACCAGTGCCCAAACAGCCTCCGCGCTGGCGTTCACTGCACGTTCGCCGACAACTTCAAAGGCAGTATCAAATACAATGATGGCCCGGACAATTACGCCGAACACCATAGCCGATATCAGAACCACAATAGACTTGTGATATAAATTCCAGTCTTTGAAGCTGTCGCGCATGAATTTTATCCTGCTAACTGGCCGACTCAATAGCCTTGACCAATAGCCTAATCGGACCCAAAGTGCGGTGGGATTAGACCATCTGGAGGGACCTTATGACTATCACGCTCATTTCAGCAAGTTTTTTGGGGCTGCTGCTCGTTTATCTTTCGTTCAATGTATCCATGAACCGCCAGCGGGCGAAAGTAGACCTGGGCACCGGTGATGACGCCGGGTTGCTGGCTGCAAGTCGCGCGCAGGGTAATTTGACAGAATATGGCCCGATGGGGCTGATTTTGATCGGGTTGCTGGAGAACGCCCGGGTCAGTTGGTATCTGGTGCTGGGCATCGCTGTCGCTTTTGTGGTTGGCCGCTATATGCATGGCCTGACACTGGGTAAGTTTGAAGGCAAAAATCCGTTCCGCTTTTACGGCACGCTTCTTACGTGGATATCGCTGTTGGTGGCCAGCATCGCCGGCCTTTTGAAAGGTTACGGCCTACTGTAAGTCTGCGTTATACTATTTAGTTGGAAATGCCCGTGCGATGCGCGGGCATTTTTTTTGGCATACTGCGAAGGGAATGTAACCGGCCATCCGTAATAAAAACAATTGGGGCATCAGGCGTGCAATTACGCGCTTTATTTAATTCTTTGAGCTCAATTTTTTTGGATGACTTTACCTATATGATTTTCTCTTCTCCGCCCGCTGTCGCTGAAACTTATAGTCGCCGGCAGCCTCAGTTTAGTCCTTTCTGCCTGTAATAGCGATGAAGCTTCACCGACCACATCGACCAACGCCGAGCCAGTTGTTCAGACCGCTAATAATGCCCCGGTGGTCGACAATATCGTGCCCGATTAAACTGCGTTTGAAGGAGCCGCCTTCAGTTTCGATGCGTCGCAAAATGGCACCACATTTTCAGATAGTGATAATGATCTGCTTGATTATTCCATCGCCTTTGATGTGGCAGATACCGGCCTGACAAGCGCCGGTGCCGCGATTTCGGGCACACCCAGCTTCATCGGAACGATTGTTGTCACCATCACGGCGTCGGACGGCAACGGTGGCAGCGCCTCCGATAGTTTCTTAATCGAAATTACCGCAGCATCTGCAAATCGGCCCGTTCTCCCGGCGGCATTGTTTAACTATGCCAACCAGAATTTGCCCGCTCATTACACGCAGCAGAATGCGGCACTGGGTAACGTTGTCGGAACCGACAATACGCCAAACAATAACCCCGTCACTGACGAGGGTGCCACCTTGGGCAGGGTATTATTCTACGACAAAAGGCTGTCTGCTAATGACACGGTGGCCTGTGCGTCTTGTCATGTTCAGGCCAATGGCTTTACTGATTCAGCGGTTTTGAGCGTAGGTTTTGACGGCGGCGAAACCGGGCGCCATTCCATGCGGCTAGGCAATGTACGCTATTACGACCGCGGACGTTTTTTTTGGGACGAGCGCGCGGATACACTGGAAGATCAGGTGCTGCAGCCAATTCAGGATGATGTTGAAATGGGCATGACGCTCACTCAGCTTGAGGTGAAATTGCAGGATGTGGATTATTACGTACCACTTTTTGAGGCCGCTTTCGGTGACGACACAGTTACGTCAGATCGTATTTCCCTGGCACTGGCCCAGTTTGTTCGTTCGCTGATCACATTCGAATCAGAATTTGATGAAGCCTATATAGCGGCGAACGGCGACCCGGATGACTTTGACCAGGTGTTCTCGGTTCAGGAAGCGCGTGGCTTTGGAATTTTCCGTGGTCAAGGGCGCTGTGACCAGTGTCATTCCACCAGTGCCCATGTCAGCGACGATATTCATAACAATGGCCTGGATGTCGCGACCACAGGCGATCAGGGAGCCGGAGACCAGGAGTTCAAATCACCGTCGCTGCGAAATGTTGCTGTTGGCGGACCCTATATGCATGACGGGCGGTTTGCGACGCTGGCGGAAGTCGTGGATTTTTATAGCGACGGTGTGCAGGTCAATCCTAATTTGTCTAACCGTTTAAGAAATAACAACGGCACCCCGCGTCGGTTGAATTTATCCAACGCCCAGAAAGCAGATCTGGTGGCGTTTCTGGAAACCCTGACTGATCAGAATTTTCTGACTGATCCCAAGTTCGCTGACCCATTTACCGGAAGCTAGGCACGGCCCTCATTGGTAATTGAGTTCAGATCCTAATAAAAATTGGATGCTTGTTGTTAGAGCTCGGTCTTTTTGCGGTTTGTTGCCAATCGTGCCGCTACCGTGACCGTTATCAGCGGCAACAACCAGAAGTCGGTTTGAAATATGGCCGGGCCCAACTCTCGCGCGGGCCGCAAACCCTGACTGAGGTTGACTGGGTTTACGCTATCTGGACGACGCAAAAAAATGAAAGCCAAAGAATTTTCTCTTAAAGGCCAGTTTTTAGAGGTGCCGGCCGGGTGCAGGCACCGCTGCGGTTGACGGGTTTCAAGTGCTGCGCCATAACGTCGACCACTAGTAAATTCTACCAGTCATGGAGTGACTATTTTGACCCTGCCGGGCACGGATACCCCTTTTGTGCTTTTGGATGATAGCCGTTCTGCCGGTGATGCAGGACACTCGCTGTTGTTTCATTCGCCGGAACGAATCATTTGTGCACGAGCGGTTAGCGAAGTGCCCGCGGCGCTTGCAGAAATTGATGCGGCGGTTGCGTCCGGATTGTATGTAGCAGGCTGGACCGCCTATGAATGCGCTGGTGCGTTCGAGCCGCGCATTCATATTGTGCAATCGCATGTTTCAGACGAGCCGTTAATTTGGATGTTGGTCACCAGATCGCGCCAGCTTTTAATGGCCATTGAAGCGCAAAATTGGCTGCTGCAAATGTCAGACGCTTCAGCTGGTGCAGGGCAGGGCTCGATAAAATTG
>JAJFIT010000107.1 GCA_021774775.1 Alphaproteobacteria bacterium
ACTTCACGGATATAGGGCAATGTCTTGGCCACCTGATCCTTGTTGGCAACCAGGCTCATATGATTGGCCGTATCAATCTCCACGTGTCGCCCCCGGGTTGACAAGGCAGCAATTTCTGTATGCAGACCCGTGAAGATTTCCGTCAAATTGTCTGGAAAGCCCTCTGGTAGAATTTCCGCGGGAATTGGTTTGGTCGCGGAAATCACCACCACTGGCCTTTCACCGAGCGTTGTATTTTTGCCAGCTTGCAAAGCAGCGGCATCGAATTGTGCAGCCTCTTGTGGGGCAGCATCCAGATACCTAGTCAGTGTTGTTATATAGTCTGCCTGCTTCCGGATATCATCAGGCAGGCCTTCAAAATCAGGCGATAATGTGGTTAGCGGATTGTAAATTTCTGTGAACCCCAGGCTGATCATCAATTTGACAGCCGACAATTGACTTTCCATCGTCTCCACCTGTTCCGCCATTGCGTCCGCGCTAAGGCCGAATGCTTCAACCTGTCCAGGGTGGCTTGGGTCTAGGAAAGCCAACCCCGCAACATCGTTGGGGTATTTTTCCACATAGTGGCGCATGTAGAGGCCTGCAATCGAATGGCCGGCAAACACGAACGGTCGATCAACCCCGGTTTTGTCCAACAGCGTGTGTAACGTGGTGGCAACGGTCTCAGAGTCGCGCGGCAAATCGCCTTCCTCGCTCCATGCTAAACCGGCTCGGTCATAGACGCAGACTTTAGTGGTTTCCGCGATACCTTGCTGAAGCCAATGATAGGTGGGCGAGGGAGTGCCGGCACCGGCCTCGATTACAACAGGGGGGAGCGATAGGTCCGGGTTTTTAGGTTCAACACAGTTGATGTGAAGCTTGTAGCCGCCAACATCCACCATATCACCCGGCGGCGGTACATCTGTTGCGATTAATCGTAAAAATTGGCCAACCAATAGCGGCACAGAAATTAATACGAGTAAGGATACACCTATGATTTTAAATATTTTTTTTATGGCATTGGTACCATTCGCTAGAGGGAATTAGCTGCAGAGGCCGTCACCCAACTGCCAAGTGGGTCGAAAGGTCATAGCTATCGATAATCTCTGCTACGATATTTTCAGCCCCGAACCGCACCGGGTCGACACAGGGCAGGCCCAATTGGCTGGATTGGCGATCCAGATAGGCTGCTGCTTCTTTGTCAGACAGGGCTGAGGTATTGATGCTGGCACCGACACAGCGGATGGCTGGGTTTGTCAGCTGACCAATGGCAATTGTTCGGTCAATTACTTCGGCGAATGTGGGCAGCTTAAATTCCGACCATCCTTCAATGTGGGTACGGCCTGCTTCGTGGCAGACAACAAAGGCATCAGGCTGCGATCCGGTTAACAAGCCAAAGCTGACAGCGCCGTAGCCGGGATGAAAAATGCCGCCCTGGCCTTCGATGACATCCCAGTGGTCTTCGTCGTTGTCCGGGGATAGTAATTCAGCCGCACCGGAGACAAAGTCCGAAACCACAGCGTCAATCGGTATACCCTTGCCCGCGATCATGATGCCGGTCTGGCCGCTGGCACGAAAATCAGCATTCAGTCCGGCTGTTTTCATGTCGCGCTCCAAAGCGAGAGCAGTGTATTTTTTACCAACAGCACAGTCGGTGCCAACCATTAATATCCGCTTGCCGGTGCGTTTTTTACCGGTGCCGACAGGCAGGTTTTCGGGGGGGACGCGGACATCGACAAGCACCGCACCCGATGCCGAGGCAGCGCTGCGTAGCCTGTCATTGTCGCTAAGGCGCGTATGTACACCGCCGACGATGTCAATGCCCAGTTTTGCCGCTTCTTCCAGGGTGTCGAGCCAGCTATCAGGGATTGCACCGCCGACCGATGCTGTGCCTATGATCAGGGACCCAACACCTTCATCCACGGCTTGCTGCAAGGTCATGTCAGGCAAGCCCAGGTCTACGGTTCCACCGTTCAGGCTGATTTGCCCTTTGCATTGATTGCGGCGCCATTCAACCATGCCAAGGCCGGTTTTGGCGTATGTCGCTTCGGTCGCTGCGCCGGTGAAGATGATATAGGGAGCTTTTAGTTCGATTGTCCTCATAACATGGTCCTAGTTTGATCGTTGATTCGAGTTGCGCCTCGGCATGCTCCAAGCATAGGCCGAATTATTATGTCTATGCAGGCGATTACGAGGTCGCCCTGTCGTTCAGTATTTTCCACAAGCCAATTGTTAAAAGAGGCACAATAAGCACGGCGATAAAGGCCAGGGTCAGCATGCCGTATCCGCTGGCTATCAGCCCAACAATGCCAAATGCCTGACCCGCGTATATGGCGATAGCCAGAAACGCGACGGCAACAACCGGGCGGGCTACGCGCGGCAAATCTCTGTCTCTCTCGGCGAAAGACGCGGCAAGGCGCTGGTTCACCGCATGCAGCATTGCAGCGCCGGTTTCTACAAAGGTGCCGAATATCACCACCTGGAAAATCAGATCCAGCCAGTTGATGTTCAGGGCAGCCATCAGAAAGGTTGCAGGAACCGGCTGGTCACCAATTTGTGGGTATTTCGCCATCATGGCAATAAAAAACAGGATGGCAGGAATGACGGCAATGGCACCGGCAATGAGCCCGGCCCCAACTGTTTCGCGGCGCTTTTTATGCTCGGATATTGCAAATAATACAGCCGGCACAACAGCGAGATTATAGCCCGAATAGAGGACGCCGCTTGAAATCCAGCCGTCACCTACTGGCTTTTGGTTGTAGGCCTCGCTGATGCTGGAACCGAACGCGTTAAACACCAGTACAAACAGCAGAATATAGACCGCGTATAATAGAATCGACCAACTGGCCAGAACGCGTTTGATAACCTGAGACCCATTAAACGTCAGGATGCCAATGAGCGCCATCAGGGCCAGGGTACCAACCAGGGGCGGCAGGCCGAAGGTCGCTTTGGTCAGTTCACCGGCCGCTGCGCCGATAACTGCGAGCACCAACAGGAGTTGAATCAAGTAGAAAATTTCAAACAGAAACCAGCCTCGCCCCAAAAGGGTTTGGCAAAAACCCCGATAGTCATAGGATTTGCTGATGCGCGCGAGCTCAAAACTCAGGGCCATAACTATACCAAAAATCGTTCCGGCAACCAGCAGGCCCAGTAGGCCGCCCAGCGGCCCCGACGCGAAGAAAAACTCAATCAGCTCGCGGCCGGTCGCGTAGCCGCCACCAATAACGACGGACTGAAAGATAAACCCGGGCAGGATATATATTTTAAAAAAGTTGATCTTTCGTCCTTCTCAGTAATCTTGGCAGAGTATTAATAAAAGAGGTCGGGTTTCTAGTTGATCTGATTGCGAATTGGCTGGCCGGGCATCACATCCGTTTTTAACGTGCCGCTTTCGACCAGAATGGTGCCGTTGACAATGACATGGTGGAAGCCCACAGAGGTTTGTGCCGGTTTGGCGTATGTGGCCCGGTCAGCCACGGTGTTTAAATCAAAAATTACAATATCTGCGTCAGCGCCAACTTGAATACGCCCTTTCTTTTTCATCTGCGGCACGGAAGCTTGCAATATTTTGGCCGGGCCGTAGCTGATACGCCCTATGGCATCAAGCAGGGACAATGATTTCGTTTCTCTGACGTAATGACCGAGGAAACGCCCGTAGGTGCCAGCGCCCCTCGGGTGCGACCAGGCATTGTCGGGCACGGGCCATGTATCTTTTGAAATAGGCTTTCCGTCAACGGCCCAAGTGCCGCCGTCGGACCCGATAACGCCGCCGGGCATCAGCACGGACATATCCAGTTTTGCCTTGTCCTTTGCTTTGCTCACGTCAAGAAAATGGATGATCGTTTCGGTTTCGGGCTTTTCTTTTTGCAGATAAGCAAACCGTTCTTCAGTGAGCCGCTTGCCGTTGACGTCAAAGTTATGCGCGGTCATGCCGCCGGTACGCTCGCGCCAATTCGGACCCCGGAACATCGCCGCTCCGATGCCGGTTGAGCCAGCACCGTAGGGATAGGCTTCGGTGGTTATTCTTACCCCTTTTTCCTGCGCACTCAGGATCATTGGCTTGATGATGTCAATGTCTCGCAAACTCATGGAATTCAGGTGGACAATGTGCGCCTGCACACCGGTGCCTGCGGCGACGGATATAACCTCTGCCATGCCTTCAAATGAGCTGTCTGGTTCCAGCATTGAAAGGAACCGCGCGTGGGTGAATGTTGGCATGGACCGCTTCGCAGCCAGGTCGGAGATTTGGTAATATTCCTTGCGACCGGTGCCGGGGGCATACCCCAGTAGAAATCCCACGCCGAGCCCGCCTTGGTCTAACCCCTCGGATATAAGTTGTCCGATTCCGTGTAATTGATCACTGGTTGAAATCGCAGTTTGCCAAACTGGGTTTTTGAAATTTTCAAAAAACCAGCCCAGTGCGTGACTTGGTTTTGTCTTCAGGTGCGTAGCAATGCGGGCCGATGCCCAATTTACCGAGGCACCGTAATTGATTGGCCGGCCTTCCCGGCCCAATTCTGCGTAATATGCTGAAACAGGCAGCACACCGGCCTCCAGCTCGAGGCCGGTGGTGACGCCGTCCATTGCCTGCATGCGGCCTGCCGGAATGGTTTGGCCGTGGGCATGCATATCAATGAACCCCGAGCTTACTACAAGGCCTGTCGCATCAATGATTTTGGTGGCTTTGATATTTTTGCCGGTGACGATAGCGATTGAGGAGCCAGTGATGCCGATATTGCGCTGTTGATCTAATCCGGTTTCCGGATCGATCACACGTCCGCCTATAACGGCTATGTCGTAGTCAGTTGCCGCGAGGGCAGGTGCAAAAATACTGACTAGAAAAGCTAGCTTGCAAAGAATTGTTCCAAATTGTCTCACTGTTGGCTCCTACCCGAAAGTGCCTTTCCGGCTCCTCCTAAGAGCGCCTTTCCGGCCATATGACTACCCGCACACCAATAGGAATGTGGTAGGTAATCCTGGTTCGGGACAATCTGTATCTCATAGTTAGCGCAAAAACAATAATAAATCAGCCATATTTTATAATAAAGCAGAATAAATTTAAATTAGCGAGCTATTGGTGACTGCAGCAGACCGTGGAGCTGATGTTTAATAATGGGGTATGCATGTCCTCTAAACCTTGAGATCCTGAGTATAAAACTGTGGGTGGGAGAATACGGTATTGAGAATTCTTTCTTCGGTTTGGGAAATCATATCGTGGATGACGGTGCTAATTCTCGCCGGTTCTTCGCTTTTGATTACATCTATTGATGCTGCATGTTGCTGCGTTGAATAGGGGAAGCTTTTATTGGCTTTAACATATAGCCAGTATATGCGCATTGCTGTGTCTTCCAATTGGTTGACCCAGTCCAGCATAAGCGGATAACCCGCGTTTTCGCACAAAAGCATGTTAACGCGCTTGTTGCTTTTTAATACTTTAAGCGCCGCTTCATCGTTTTCAATCGGGAAAATGGCCTGGATTTCTGCGTTTAATGCATGGACTGCGTCAAAATCAATCCTGGCTGCGGCAATTGAAATGATTTCCGGCAGCAGCATTTTGCGCAACATGAAATTCTGTTTTATTTCCAGCAGGGTCAGCGGGGCCACCTGGGTCACGCGCGGTGAAATGGACACCAGAAATTGCTTGGCAATCAGGCGCTCGATCAAATTTCGTGAGATGGCACGGCTGAAACCAAACATCTCGCTGATAATGTTTTCCGAGACTTTTTGGCTGGGGGCCAATTTCTGCGTAACAATTGCATTAATGATGGCGCGGTATGCGTCCGTTGCGTCGTCGTTTGTTGTGCTATCCATCATTCGAAAATACACCTTGTCCAAGTCAATCATCGCCAGAACCGTTCTTACAGAGATTGTCAAACACAATCAAGGCTGCCGCGTTCCGTATATATTAATAAAGCATACTTAATAACAATTAAACATTCTAATTTATAAATAAGGCTGTACAAATACGTTAAAAAATCATATTAAAGCAGAATAATTACAAGCATGCTGCTTGGTTCAACCGAGCGAAAAGCCGTCAGCGCACAGCCAGTAATTGAAATTCTTGGGAGGGAATTGTGCTAAAAACTTTTAAAAACAGATGCTTGGCATCGACTTTCATTTCTACCATCGCTCTAACCAGCGGAATTGGCGCGCATGCGCAGGCCGCGCAGGATCAAGCGACCGCAGACGAGAGTTTTGAAGAAATCATTGTAACCGCCGGGCGCAGACGCCAATCATTGCAGGATGTGCCAGCGTCGGTGGTGGCAGTTTCGCCTGAAGACTTCACATTGAAAGGTCTTCAGCAAATTAGGGACGTTCTTAGTTATTTGCCGGGTGTTCAATATAATGAATTTGGTACACCGGGCAGGGGTACGATCTCTGCGCGCGGTGTGCCACAGTCGTCAGCAACCCCTGTCTTTGGTGTTTATTTGGACGATACGCCGCTGACATCAAACACGAACTTCTCGAACGGGGCGAATACGCTGTTGGATGGTTTGCTGCTTGATATTGAGCGGGTCGAAATCATTAAAGGGCCGCAAGGGACTCTATTTGGTGCCACATCGGTTGGTGGTTTGCTGCGTTACATATCAAGAGATCCAGCCCTTGAAGAAATCCGCGCATCTTTCAGTGCAGATACGTCTGTTGTTAAAGACGGTGAGTGGGGCCATACAATCAGTGGCCGCGTAAGCGTTCCCATCATAAAAAATAAACTGGGTATCACTGTTGCAGCTTACTATCAGGAACAGCCCGGCTTTGTGGATTATGTGGATGGAGCAACCGGTGCTTTACTGCAAGAGGATGTAAACGGCGGGGAAGCTGAGGGTTATTCTGCTGATCTGTTATTTACACCAACCGAAGAGCTGGAAATTCGTCTCAAGTACCTCAGGCAGGAGAATAGCGCACAATCGCAGTCAAATGTGAGTTTGGTGGACGAAAACGGCATAGATGGGCTGTTCGGTGACTATGGTAGCATTGAAGCGCCTGGGCCAATAAGCCTGGATTTTGAGATTTATTCTGGAACAATTAACTATGACTTCGGTGGCTTTACCTTTACATCCACTACCAGCCATACCGAATACGAAAACGCTACGATTACCGACCTTACGGCTGCTTTTTCCGGGCTAACCGATTTGTTGTCGGGTAGCCCTCCCGGCACTACCACAGCGGTTAACTTTATAGCATCAAGCGGCGCCAAAAAGATTGTGCAAGAGGTTCGGCTTACATCGGCGGACAATGATGAATTCGAGTGGATCGTTGGTGGCTATTATACCAATGAGGATACATCCAACATTCAGGACGTTCAGACAACTCCCGCATTCAATCTATTGTTTGCAGACTTCCCGTCTGAATATACTGAGTATGCCGCATTCGGCAATTTCACTTATTATTTCAGTGATAAATTCGATATTTCCGGTGGTGTACGCATCAGCGATAGCGATCTGGTGTTGAATGTATTGGTAACCGGTGTTTTGGCGGGCGCAACTGACACCACCAGTGCCCCGATTAAAGACACGGTTGATACCTACCTTATGGCTGCGCGGTACCGCGTGCACGATGATTTATCGCTTTACGCGCGGGTTGCCAGTGGTTACCGGCCAGCCCAGCCTAATATTCCTGTTATTGATCCCTTCACCGGCGACGACATCGCTCCAGCGGTGGTTGAATCAGACAAAGCCTGGAGCTACGAAGTTGGCGCCAAGGGTAAATCTGCAGATGGGATGATAGACTTTGACATAGCACTGTGGAGGATCACGTGGGCCAATTACCAAGCGTCGGTGGTTTTAAACGGTGTTAGCACCGGCGGCAATGCGGAGGATGGCCTAACAGCCTACGGGTTTGAAAGCGTTATCAACATCCATCCAACGGAAGACTTAACGATTACCGCCAATCTTGGATACACGTCCAGCACAGTGAACTCGGACGAGCCAGGTATTGGTGCCGTCGAAGGGGAATTCCTTCCGAATTTGCCAGATTGGCAGGGGTCTGTCCAATGGAGTTATGTTTTCGATGTTTCCGGTGAATGGACTGGTTCCTTTGGCGGTGGCGTGCGTTATACTGCCGGTGCTGCGTCAGCCCTCAGCGGAGCAACTTCAGTGCTCAATGTGCCAATTGGGGGCCGCACATTTGCCGATTTGAACCTTACGGTTTCAAATGGCTCGGTGCATGTTGGGCTATACGCGACCAACCTGTTTGACAACCGCGCACTCCTTAATCGAACCGACAATTTTCTTGGTGGTGTAGTGACCAACTCAACAGGTGTTTTTGAGCGTCCCAGAACCATCGGTGCTAATGTGAAGGTAGACTTCTAACGAATGGCTTCCCCAAGGCGATCTCTGAGGTGTTCTGTTTTCCGACATCTCAGAGGTCACCATAGGGCGTAAGCACAGCGCTTTACTTTTTGACAGACGAAGGACTTAAAGAGTGAATACAGCACGAGGTTCAATCGCGCAGGCCATACTAGCGGCCTGCCTTTCTGTTTCGTTTAGCTTTGCCTGTCTTGCTGATGACTATGACCTTGTTATCCGGTCGGGCCGCGTGCTTGACGGGGCAGGCAACCCCTGGATTGCCGCAGACATTGCTATCGATGACGGCAAGATCGTCAAGATAGGCATAGTGAAAGGTGGCGCACGGCGCGAAATAGACGCATCCGGCAAATATGTCTCGCCCGGCTGGATAGACATGATGGACCAGTCGGGCCAGGCCCTGCGCGAAGTCGGGCTTGCCCCCAACAAAATAAACATGGGTGTCACAACCCTGATTGGCGGCGAGGGCGGCACACCGGTTCCCGCAGCCGAGATCGCTGCATATTTTCATGAGCTGGAAGATAAAGGCATCTCGGTTAACTTCGGCACTTATTACAGCGCAACCCAGGCCCGGGTTGCTGCGCTGGGCGATTCCGCCGCCGACCCCACGCCAGAACAATTGACACAAATGAAGGCGCTGGTAGCCGAGGCGATGGAAGCCGGTGCCATGGGTATCACGACGGCGCTTATCTATCCGCCGTCCGCCTATCACAAGACAGAAAATCTTGTTGAGCTGTCCAGGGTTGTAGCGGGTTACGGCGGCATTTATGCCAGCCATATCCGCGATGAAAGCTCTCAGTTTCTCGGCGCGGTTTCAGAGGCCATTCGCATCGGCGAAGAAAGCGGCGCAGCGGTGGAGATTTTTCACCTCAAAGCCGCATACTATCCCAATTGGGGCAGTGACATGCAGAAAGCGCTGGACCTGATGCAATCAGCGCGCGATCACGGCGTTAATGTTGCTGCGGACCTGTATCCCTATACAGCTGGTGGTACTGGTCTGGAAATTACCGCACCGAACTGGGTTTATGCCAAAGGCGTGGACCAGGCCATCAAGTGGCTTAATGACGATGACATGCGCGACCGGATGAAGAAAGAACTGGCGGCAGGGCCAACCGCTGAATGGACCAACCTTGTCTATTCTTCCGGTGGCTGGAAAAATGTGGTTCTGGCAAATTCATATTTGGCGGATTACGGCAAATTTCACGGTAAGAACATGGCAGAGATCGGCGAGACGCTGGGGAGGGACCCCGCTGATATTGCGTGGGACATAATGCTTGCAGCCCAGCCAAACCGGCCGCTTGCGTTGTATTTTATGATGAATGAAGACGACGTTCAGCTGGCGTTGCAAAGCCCTTTTGTCAGCATAGGCAGTGATGCGGCTTCTGCTTTGAAGGAAGGTGATCTGGACGCGCTGGGCCTTCCGCATCCGCGCAGCTACGGTACTTTTCCGAAGGTCATTGCCAAATATGTCCGTGATGAGGGCGTTTTGACCCTGCCCAACGCGATTCGGAAAATGACATCATGGCCAGCATCCAGAATGGGGCTTACTGACCGGGGAATTATCCGCGAAGGCCTGGCGGCCGATATAGTAATTTTTGACATGAAAACGATTCAAGATACGGCGACCTGGGACAACCCGAC
>JAJFIT010000108.1 GCA_021774775.1 Alphaproteobacteria bacterium
ACACCGTCCACATAGCCCATGAAGGCGTCATGGATAGAATAGCCCATCAGCTCGCGCACGCGTTTGGGCAGCTTCGCCGCATCAGCCGCCGGCATTGTGGCCATCATATTTTCAAGCTGGCGCGCCCACCCGGGGCAATATTGCGGCGTGACAATCAGCCGGGGTGCGTCAGACTTGTTAGCGCCGCCGCGGTGCCACAAGGTGCCTTTGGCCACCATCAGCGAGCCTGACGGCAGGGTGACCTTCAACGCGTCAGCATGGGGCTTCGGGTCGATATTTATATCGCGCTCGCGCGGGTCGTAAGCGTCTTCAAAATCTGGTTGCTCAATTTCCGGTTTGGTCCACAGGTGGCTTTTCGGAATAACTTCTGTGGCACCATTGGTGTCTGTCATGTCGCTGATCGCCCAAAAGGCACTGACGCCGTAGGGTGGGTGCGGCAACGGAATGTTCACCTGGCTATCATCATAGTGCCAGTCCTGCACGGTCTCACCGGGGTGCAGGTTGATCGCCAGCAGGGCCGACAGCAGGCAAGAGGTGCCCAACTCGCGGTGGGCAAAAGCGAGCACCAACGGGTGCATCACCATTTTAGAAAAGACTTCGGGCGACTTGGCCAACAAGGCGTACACCCGGTTGGATTTGAAACCTTCAAAATCGTTGCGACCGGTTTTGGCTAGGTAGGGTGCAAGCGCCGCGCGTACGGCGTTCACATCATGCGGTGGCATAACACCTTTAAAGGTGACATAGCCCTGGTCGTCATACTCAGCGTAGCAGTCATCAAAGCTGCGCCCACCCAACCAAGGCGCCAGAAGGCCTTCGTCAAAATTGGTTGTTTGCGTTTGCTGCGACATGCTTCAATTCCCCTCATTGTTTGACTTATGGCGGAACACGGGCGCGGCAATAAAAAGGCCCCGGAAAACCGAGGCCTTATTCTCAACATTCTATTGGTTAGCAGGCTTTGGCCTAAAGCTCATCGGCGTGTTTGCCTAAATAGTCAGCTACACCGGCAGCGTCGGCTTTCATGCCTTCGTCGCCTTTGTTCCAGCCCGCAGGGCATACTTCGCCGTGTTCCTCGTGGAACTGCAGCGCTTCAACCAGACGAACAAATTCGTCCACGTTGCGGCCCAATGGCAGGAAGTTGACATACTGGTGCCAAACCATGCCGTCTTTACCGATAAGGAATGTGCCGCGCAGGCTAATGCCGTCTTCTTCGATCAGAACGTCATAGTCGCGGGCGATTTGCTTGGTTTTGTCAGCCACCATCGGGAAATCAACCGGGCCAAGGCCGCCTTCAGCAGTTGGTGTGTTGCGCCATGCGGCGTGGGTGTGCTCGCTGTCCACGCTTACGGCCACAACTTTCACGCCCAGTTCCTTGAACTTGTTCATACGATTGTGGAATGCCAGAATTTCTGACGGGCAAACAAAGGTAAAATCAAGCGGGTAGAAAAATACCAGGCCGTAATCGTCGCCGATATGGTCCTTCAGGTTGAAGGCGCCGTTGATTGATCCGTCTGCCATTACGGCGGCGGCGGTGAAGTCTGGTGCGGGTTTTCCGGCAAGTACAGCCATAGGGTAGCTCCTGTATTACGATGTGTGTTTGGTTTATGGTGCGCAGTTTGGTGTCATCGGGATGTCAGTTCTTGCCGCTGTCCTGTTAATCGCGGAGGGTGGCCTCATCAAATTACGCATGAAAATCTATTATCATTCTAGGCTTAATCGGCGCAAAATCAACTTCGACATATCGATTATTGTAATCGATAAAAGCGATTAATGGTAACGATAGATATGCCAGTATTCGCTTTGTGCATAGGGTTAAGTTATTCAAGCTTGTACTGACTGCTATTCAGTAATTTTAGGTCGCAATTTAAAAAACCAATCCCATATAGCCTAAGTGACAAGTGTAAATTCTGGCGCAAGATCAGATGCGATACGCAAGTTCAGAAGTGATACACAGGCAAAGTATGACTTAAAGGCGCAGCGAGGGCCTTTTGGAAACAATTGACGACATAGTGCGCTTCAGCGCTTTTGGCTTGCTTATATGGTTGGCGGTTCTGACCTTGCGCGATTTTTGTGACCGGCTGGCTGGACGGCTGGGTGCACTTTCAGCGCTTTCTTCTGCGGCCTATTTGATTGCAACCAAACCTGGCCTGAGCGTGCTGGGCGTGGATATGGATATGGCATTGCTGCCATTTTATACGATTTCTCCGGCTCTGGTCTGGTTGTTTTGTCTGTCCCAATTTGACGATAATTTTGTTGTCACTAATACTCATCGCGCTGTGACTGTCGCTAAAATGGTCACTGGCGGTGCAGGGTATGTCAGTTGGAAGTTGGGGAACATCGGCCTTTTCTGGCCGTTGATGGCCATTTCCACAACAATATTAATTGGTCTGCTTGTTCATTTGGCGGCAACCGCATGGCGCGGTCGGCATGATGACCTGGTAGAGGACAGGCGGCGGTTTCGCAGCGTTTTCGTCTCTGGCGTTATTGTCATTTCCGCCGGAATTTTGGTCTCGGAAACCTATCTTCGCGGCAATGGTCTGGAGCCGGTTGGCCTGACATTGCAGGCAGCGGCGTTTCTGGCGATTACGGTTTTTCTGTTGTGGCGCCTGTCGGCTCCCGGCGGCGAGGATATTTTCTTCCGGGTTGCAGGCAATGGTGCGCGGGCCGCGGGCAATGACCACTGTGACCTGACGCCCGCTGACCAGCATGATCTGGATGTTATCCTTGGGCTGGACGGTACTGAGCTGGTTCTTGAGCCCGGGCTTACAATTGCCAAGCTGGCCAGCAAGTTGAAAATTCCAGAGCACAGGTTACGGCATTTGATTAACCAGCATATGGGCTACCGCAACTTTGCGGATTTTCTTAACCACCACAGAGTTCAGGCGGCGAAATCCAGACTTTCCGATGTTAATGACCGGAACACGCCGGTTCTAACGGTGGCAATGGACATGGGTTATGGGTCGCTTGGGCCGTTCAATCGGGCTTTCAAGGCGCGCACAGGTCTAACCCCGACAGAGTTTCGTATGCAGTCGTTGATGGAAGTCGCGCCTGCGGCAAAATAACAATTGATCTGCTGGCCTTCTTCGGTCAAGTCTGGCCATTAAGTGATTTGACAGTGCAGCAGCTGTGACCGAGATGACAAGAGTAAATAAGGTGCCACCCATTATATGATCGAATTACTGGACACAGTGTTTCGTTTCAGCGCGGTAGTTTGCTGCGCTTTAACGGCTATGCTGGCCGTTCGGGATGCACGCCGCCAGTTGGCAGCGCGGTTGGCGGCGGCACTGTCTGTTTGCACGATCGGCTTTCTTTTGGTCACTGCTCCCGGTATGGGTCAGGTCGTTGGTCAATGGATGGTGGTATTGGAAATTATCGGGTTGGCAACACCAGCAGCCCTCTGGCTGTTTTCCTTGTCTTTGTTCGATGATAAATTCCGAATTATGCGCGTGCATGTTGTTGTAGCGAGCTTGTTTTGGCTGTCCGGATTGGCAGTGGTTGCAGAGTATTATTCTATCTATGGTGAGTTCGCAGCCCTATCTCCCGCTGAATTACATAAGGCGGTGCGAGAAGGGGGCAGTTGGTTCCCGGTCTCCAAGGCGGTTGGTAACTTGTTAAAAATTGGCATGATTGGTCATATGCTGTACATCGCCTGGCAGGGTCGGGACGAGGACCTTCTGGAAGCGCGCCGCAAGTTTCGCGCGACCTTTGTGGTCGGTGGTGCTTTCGTAATGGGTGTTGTTGTCTTTTCACTCAGTTCCGCCGCCAAACTATCGCCAGAGAGCGTTCGTTTGGTTGATTTGGTAATTTCGGTGGCTGTTCTGACCATCGTCTTTTATCTGCTGTGGAACGTTATCCGAATAGACAGTGAATGGCTCTTGGGCGACTTGAGCGAAAGTGCGTCTAATACGCCGGACTGGGTGCCAGAACCGACCGATATGCTGGATTTGGAGCGACTGAATGACCTTGCGGCAAATGCGACACTTTTGGAGCAGGGGCTGACTATCGCAAAGTTGGCTGAAATTGCCAAAGTGCCAGAGCACAGACTGCGCCGCCTGGTTAACCAGCATATGGGTTATCGTAACTTTGCCGACTTCCTCAATCATCATCGGGTTGAAGCGGCAAAAGACCGGCTGGCCGATACCGGCGAGCGGCACACGCCGGTGCTGACCATTGCCATGGACCTGGGGTATGGTTCGCTTGGGCCTTTTAACCGGGCATTCAAAGAGCGCACCGGGCAAACACCCACCGAATATCGCCGAGGGTTTTTGGCTAGCGCGTAACCCCAAATTATGCCAGCCTATTCGTTACAGTGTTGTCCTACCCGCGAGGATATGAAGGCGAATGACCGAGTTACCATCAGTTGATATTATCGAAGCCTTCTTTCGGTTTTCCGGCATCAGTTTGTTTTTCTTGCTCGCTGTCCTCATCCTGCGTGATTTTGCCAGCAAGCAGGTGGCCTGGCTCGGTGTTTGGGCATCACTGTCCGGGGCCGCTTACCTAATCTGCACCAGTCCAGCATTACATAATTTTTTTGGGTCGAGCATGTGGCTCGTACAGCTTTTTTGTCATTCCGGTCAAATCGCCATCTGGCTTTTCAGCCTGACCCAGTTCCGCGACAAACTGCGCCTGTGGCCTAATTATATTCTTATAAGCATCGCCTTTTATTTGTGGGGGCGACTTTATTTTGGTTGGTATTTTTATGATGAATCGGCGCTTGGGGTTCTGATTGAAATTGTGAACACCATCGCTCGTTTTGGCCTGATAGCTCACATGGTTTATGTGGCTTGGGAGGGACGAGGCGAGGATCTGATTGAGGCTCGCAGGCGGTTCCGGACCGTATATATTATCACGGTATCTATTGCGGTTTTGGCTGTTGTAGTCAGCGAAACTACTTACGATCCGCATGCGCTACAGAACGATAATATTTTGTTATTGCAATCTTTTGGAATGTGGTTGTTGGCGGTGGTTCTTGTGTGGCAAATCACCAGCCTTCGGACTACCGCCTTGTTCGGTGGTGAATTTGCCGCGCGAGGCGCGAAAACGCCGACGCCCGATGATCCAAACGAGCGCCACGACCTGGAAACAGTGGAGCGGTTAATTGAGGCCGAAGAACTTTACCTTCAGCAGGGCCTGACCATTGCCGGGTTGGCCGCTGAGGCCGGGTTGCCGGAACATCGTCTGCGCCGGCTGATCAATGTGCATTTGGGCTACCGCAACTTCGCCGATTTTCTAAATCACTACAGAATCACCGCCGCAAAAGACCGGCTATCAGCCGTTGAGGAACGCAATATTCCGGTACTGACAGTAGCGATGGACCTGGGATACGGCTCGTTGGGGCCTTTCAACCGTGCCTTCAAGGAGCGCACCGGTGTCACCCCCACCGAGTTCCGCAAAAAAAGGCTGGCCGATAGTTAAAAAGACTAGCCGATTTATCAAAAACACGGCCAATTCCGAAATCGGCGAGAACCAAACACCGTTTCCTGCGTTTATGTTAGTGAGCGTTGGCACCGTTTAAGCATTTCCTTCCCAGACTTCGCCAGCGTTCACAATAAGAAGCACTCACGTTAAGGGTGCGGCTAAAGCGAGGATAGCAAAATGGACTATTCACTGTTGGAGCAAATCGCTGGCTGGTTGATTGAAAAGGCAGTTCAACTTCCTTTTTGGTTTGCCTTTGACTTCGCACGTTATGTCATTGGTGCCGGAAGCGTTTATCTGATCGTGAACATTTTGCTGTCCCGCAGACTTTCAAACCGTAAAATCAGATCGAAAACCCCCAAGTTCAGGCAGATGGCCCGTGAATTCAAAAGTTCTATTTTTGCAGTCGTGGTCTTTTCACTGACGGGATTGTTGACGCAAATTGGCCTGGAAGCAGGTGTTGTTACAATTTATATTGACAACCCTGCTTATGGGACTGCTTATTTTGTCGGCTCGCTCATGGCTATGATCCTGGCGCAGGATGCCTATTTTTATTGGACACACAGGCTGCTGCATCTCCCCAAGGCTTTTAGGCGCGGGCATAGCGAACATCATAAGTCGATAAATCCAACACCGTGGACAGCTTATAGCTTTAACGCTGTTGAAGCAGTTATCCACGCAATTTTCGTTCCTCTGTTTTTACTTTTCCTCCCCATGCATGGCTTCGCAATCTTTCTGTTTCTCGCCCATATGATTATCAGAAATGCGGTTGGACATTCGGGATACGAACTGTTCCCCCGCAGCTGGGCTGTGCACCCAATTTTAGGACAAATCACAATGGTTACTCATCACGACATGCATCATTCAAACGGCAACTCAAATTTCGGTCTTTATTTCACATGGTGGGACCGGATGATGGGCACCGAACACCCTGATTACCTTGCCCGTGCAACCGGCAACCCGGCCGCAACCCGCAGGTCAATCGGCGCGCGCGCTACCGCAGCTACTGTTGCTGCTTGTGTTGGCCTGATGGCTGCTGCGACAATTGCCAGCCCGGCAAAAGCACAAGACGATGACATTCAGGGCCTATGGCTCGCGGCGGACGGCAAAACAGTTGTCGACGTTGATCGCTGTAACGAAAAGACAAGCCGGATCTGCGGCACTGTTGTTTTCCAGGATGGCTCTAACGTTGACGGCAAAGTTGGCATGCAGCTTTTGAAAAATTTCAAAGGTGCCCATGTCCAAAACATGCGCCGGTGGGAAGCCGGTAAAGTTGCCAAGCTTGGCGGTGGCAAAGCGGCCAAAGGCAATATGGTATTGCTTGAAGACGGCGGCCTGAAAATCACCAGTTGCGCTCGTGGCCGGTGTTCGAACCAGACCTGGAGCCGCCCAAGCGATGCTATGGCGCAAAAGGCTGCAACTGTAAGCGGTGGCCAGTAGTCACCAAAATCTTTTTCCGACAAAAAAAGGAGTTCCTTCACGGGAACTCTTTTTTTATTGGAAATATGGATGAGCTTACTGGCGAATGGCTGTGATGCCTTTTTCCGACAGATAAACCTGAACGCTTTGTTCGCCGACCAGATGGGCGGCCCCAACCGCGATAAACACTGTGCCGCTGCCGCGCATTAGCGCCTCTATCTGCGATGCCCAATCGAAATTTCTACGGGTCAGCAGTGCTTCCATAACCTCATTTTGTCCGGCCAATCCGGATACCAGCATGTCATTAATTGCGATCTGGTCACCGACCCGCCACGCTTGAACCAACTTGAGAATTTGATCTGGCTCGTCGATAGACTGCCGCAGTCCCTCCTCAAGGAAAAACACCTCAGCTTTCGGCGACATTCCACTTAGAATCTGCATTTGCTGCTCGTCGGTTTCGAAATAACCCAGAGTTTTCCCGGCGCGCACGGCTTCTGCGCCTAATACGCGTTCCACGCCCGCGTTGGGATCACCGCCCAGAGACTGGATTTGCAGTGCAGCTAACGCAATGCCGACAAACCAGGGGCGCAGCGGTTCGAAGTTTCCAGCTGCTCCTTCCATGCCGTATTGCGCAAGAACTGTGGCTAACTGTTGGTTGCTGGCGTCGCTCAATAGGCTCGAAAGTGTGGTTCCGGGAGGGTTCAATCCATATTTTACAATCAACGCCTGCGTCGCTTCCGGGTTGGAAGTGTCAGCGGGAGCTTCAAAAATCACGGTTTCAGCAGCCCCGAAAGCAGCTTCTATTCGCGCCGACTTCCAATCCAGCTCCGGATTCAGGATGTGGATGGTGCCAAAAAGATAAACCTCGCTGTCCTCGTCGGTTAATTTCCACAGCGCCGGACTGGCAGCGGGCTGCTTATCGGCAAATGCTGAACTAACGGAAGCCGGGAGGCTTACAATCAGCAATGATGCCAACGAAAGCACCGTAAATTTTTTGATCTGGAAGTTGAAAATCATTATTTACCCTCATTTTCTGCGCCCGACCGGCAAACCTTGGCCAAACACCATTATTGTACGAACGAGTGTCCTACAAAAACAGTGCCAATTTGGGTTATTTCTCAGTGAAGCGACAAAGCGGCGCTATTTGTCGTCCAGTTGTTCTTTCAGCGTTTTAAGACACGCAGTTGCTATTTCGGTCTGCAGCCGCACGCTTGTACTGCCTGATTGTTTGCTTGCCTTGATCAGGTTAGCAAGCGTGTCTTCAAGGATATGCAGCGTTGCCTGCAGGTCATTTTCGGTTTGCTCGCTTTCACTTTGCGTTTTATTCACTTCAGCCTGCCGCTCTCGCAAGCTGTTGCCAAGTGCGGCTGAAACCGAATCGCCAATAAGGTCTTTCAGCACTTCGGCGGCAATATTTGCCAGCGGTTTATCAGCCATTGAAGGGCCAGACAACGATGCATCAGGCAAGGATGAACCGGGCAAAGCTGGGGCAATCTTGGGCTGCGCAGATATTGAGGCCGGCGCGGGCACAGCCGTACGGTCGATATTTTCATCAATCATGGTTTGCCTGTTTGCCTTGGGTCGCTGTTGCGCAGCGGATGGTTCAACAAAGAGCGCTGCTTCAAGTGCACTGTCCCCGTCAATGTTGCTTTCTGGGATATCGTCTGCTTGCGGCTCGGGTAAATCCAGCGACGGCTGCTCGTGCGCAGAAACCGGTGTCATGACACCGTCATATCCTTCGAATGTGCCGCCGTTCGCGCTGAAAATTGGCGCGGCCTTCAGGGTCCAAAACCTAAATTTGATATCATCATTATCCAGGGCAATCGGGGCGTCATGTATGGTACTGCGTCGCTGGAAAGCGCGCGAAACCGGGTGTCCCAATTTGGTTTGCAGCCCAAGCATGTCCAAAATGGACCCACCCACTAACGAACGTGTCCGATCAAACAAAAGAGCGCCGTTATTGGAAACATTGGCCACAAGGCCGTCGCGGTCGCTTTGCCAGAACCAACTTCCCGGCCTGGACGGCAATGCCACAGGTTTTCGTGTGGCGGCATCACTTGGAACAGGCGCACTAATCTGTTCAGACAGAATTGTACCAGTTTGCATCTTTTCGCCGCTTTTTTCCAACCGGTCCGCAATCAGGTCTTTGTCTGTCCGCAGAATGCGAAGCTGGGCGGCGTGGCGGTTGTCCTCACTTGGGTCCGGTGCACTGGGCTGCTGCACGGCTCGGCTTGCAGTTGCACCTTCGGCGTGTGCCTGGTCAGTCTTGCCCGTCATCTCGGATGCTTGCGGCGTTTCAGGTATAACCTTTGGCGTCGGGCCGTTATGTGCCGCGGTGGGCTGCCCGGATTCTGGCACCGGATGGTTTTCGCTGCGGCGGAAAGGCATTATGGTTTTGTCGCCGTGCATCGCGCCCAGGTCGTCGCGCCACAAGGCTAATGTTGACTGGTTGTCAAAAGGCGGTGCGGCTGGCGCTGCCCGTGCCAGCGCAATCCAGACATTGGCGGACAAATCGCTACGCGAGGCGATCACATGATGATGGTCGCGCCCGGTGCGGGTTATCAGTTCAATGATATCATCTTCAGCGAAGGCAGTTGACAGCAACAGGTCACCGACAATATGAGGCCGGTCCTTGGCCAATCGGAAGGCCAGATCAAGGGGCGGGGTAGAAAGATTTGCAACCAGTTCCGCAACTGTGCGACGAACATCCGGTTCAACATGGGGGATCATCGCCTCAATAACATCAAGTAGTTGATCTCTGGTTGGTTGCTTTATCGGGGCCTTCCCCGTCAGGAACAAATCGACAAGGTTGCGGAACAATAGGGTACGGTCCTCGCCGTCGCGTTCACGCGCGTAGGCAACCAGTTCTCTTATTCTGGTATCAAGGGCATCCAGTTCGAATGCCGATGCGTTTCCCACAGCCAAGCCTTGTATTTGTTAAATTCCTCCCAAAAGGAGGAGAAATTTGCGGCCGTCCCTGCCACACTAATGTATTTTTATAGGGAGCGACCTTACACCCGAATCGCTCTTACCCCCATTCTACTCAATTCGAATCGGGATGCTAGGAATGATTAAAATTTTAACTATTTTGACCTTTGTTCACGGAATATTTCGAAACATAACGCGCCGCCCGTGAAATATAATTGTTTACATTTGGAACTTTATTTCCGAAAGAGCCTTCTATAGGATGCCAATCAAGCGTTGTTATTTTGATGAACATGCGCATGTTCGGGAGGCCGTAATGGTTCGCGTTAAACTTGATGCCGTTGATCGAAAAATTCTTTCCTGCCTTCAATCTGAAGGCCGAATTACCAATGTAGAATTGGCGGACCGGGTTGGTATTACTGCGCCGCCGTGCCTTCGGCGGGTCAGAGCGCTGGAGCAGGAAGGCTATATCAAAGGATATCATGCTGACCTTGAGCAAGAAGCGCTTGGTTACGGGCTTACAGTATTCGCGATGGTAGGGCTGCACAGCCAGGCCGAATCTGACTTGCAGGCTTTTGAGGCCAAAGTACAGATGTGGCCGCAAGTGCGTGAATGTTTTATGTTGAACGGCGAAATCGATTTTATTTTGAAGATTGTAGCCGAGGATTTAGGCAGTTTTCAGCAGTTCCTGACCGGTGAATTAACGCCTGCACCAAATGTTGCCAGTGTAAAAACGTCGCTTACAATTCGCACCAGCAAACATAAACCGGGCGTGCCGCTGCCCGCAGTGAAATAGCTTTTAGCGCAGCATCAGTTTTCAATGACAAAAAAGCCCGCTATTTCAGCGGGCTTTATGGTTTTTAGACCGTTGAGAATTATCTGGTCGCGGCGTTACTTGAACTCGATCTTGGTGATTTCATAATAACGGTCGCCGCCTGGTGCCTTAACTTCAACTTCATCATCGATTTTTCGGCCGATAAGCGCCCGAGCGATGGGGGACTTATAGGAAATACGGCCGATTTTTACGTCGCCTTCGTCAGCGCCAACAACCTGGTAAATGACTTTTTCGTCGTTTTCATCCAGCATTGTTACGGTCGCGCCGAAAACCACTCTGTCGCCAGACATGGTGGTGGGGTCGAAAATCTCGGCTCTGGAGACCTTACCTTCCAGTTCCATGATGCGGCCTTCAATGTGACCTTGTTTTTCTTTCGCAGCGTGATACTCGGCATTTTCCGACAAGTCGCCGTGCGCGCGCGCTTCTTCAATCGCCAAAACGACTGCCTGACGTTCTACTGATTTCAAATTCTTTAATTCTGCTTCCAGGCGTCGATAGCCTTCTTCAAGCATGGGTACTTTTTCGTTCATGGTTCCCGTCCGGGGTTATTTGATATTTTTTTGGCGAGCTTTCTTGCCTGCCTCTCATAAAAACAGGAGCGCCGACCCGGGCGGGGTCGGCGCATCCATGTCCAATATGTAGCGAACTCCTGGGGATAAATCAAGGGCGGGTGTCTAAAGCGCAGTAACAGCCTGCCAGGCGGTCTTGTTAGCGCGGGCTGCGGGGCCAAGCTTTAGGGTGCCATCACGACGCTTTTACTATAGGCGAACCTGTCTTATGCTACCAATAGGACAACTGGTATCAACCTAACAACACACTGGGGTGCAAACAGGGTGGACAGCGCGGATAATATTTCAGGAGCAAGCAGCCCTTTGATTTGGCCTACCACCGTCAGGTTGCTGGCGTATTTTGTCACTGTTTTGGCGCTGTTGCTTGCCACCATATTTCTGGCACCGCAGTTTTACGAATTTTTACCGTTTGGCGGCCTCGCTGAAATAGAGGCGAACCGCATGTCGGGCAACGAGCTTCAGGGCTCGGTCTCAGGTAAGGGTGATATGCTCGAGGTTGTGGCGACCGCGACATCAATCGGTATCGGGCGGCTCGAGGGTGCTGCAACGCTGTTTTTTGCCATGCTTGGGTCTTTGGCCCTGATGGTGCCGGTGGCCTGGGTATACCGAGCGATCAACGTCAACACGGACTATGACCATTCATTGGCGGCTACGATCATGTTATTGCCGCCAGTTGTTGCGGGCATTGTAATTGTGGTGCAGCACAGTTTGGCGCTGGCCTTCAGCCTTGCAGGCATCGCCGCAGCAGTGCGCTTTCGCCGGGCGCTCATTGACACCACCGATACGTTATTTATTTTTGTTGCCATTGCTGTTGGTATAGCGGCAGGCATTGAAGCGCTGGGTGTTGCATTGGTGCTGTCGTTGTTCTTTTGCTTTGCAGCGACTTTTATTTGTTTGGGTGGTGAAGGACTGGAATCGCACCAGCGCATGCGGCGCAAACAGGAAAAACAGGAACTGCGGGAAAAACAACATAACGAACTGTTGGCTGCCACCCGGCAAAATAGTGGCCCAGGCAACGATCAGAACAACGATCAGAACAACGATCTGGGCAACGATCAAAGCGTCGTTCATTCCGTCGATGACGACACCGGCGAAAAAAACGAGAAAAAAGATGATACGGGTCATTCTTAAATCCTTTTGTTTGCTTTGGATCGTTTTGCATGCCGTCGCAAGTGCCAGTGGGCAAAATAGCCCGTCGGAATGGAGCGGGGTCGATCGCATCGTCGCAGTTGGAGATGTTCACGGTGACTTCGCCACCTTCCGCAAACTCTTGATTGAGACAAATATCATTAATAAACGCAATCGCTGGATTGCGGGAAAAACCCACTTTGTCCAGGTGGGTGATGTGCCGGACCGCGGCCCCGATAGCCGCAAGGCCATGGACTTATTGATGAAATTGGAGAAGCAGGCACTGAAGGCCGGCGGCAGGGTTCATGCGCTTATCGGTAACCATGAGGCAATGAATCTGGCCGGTGATCTGCGCTATGTGGATGCCGGTGAATATAACGCATTTGTTGATCGGAAATCGCGCCGTCGCCGTGAGGTCTTTTACCAGAATACCATCAAGTATCTGCGGGATACACGCGAGGCGGAAAACCTGCCGGTGTTTGATGAAAACTATAAAGCCCAATGGCTTGCCCGGTATCCGCTTGGTTACGTTGAGCACCGGCTGGCGTGGTCGCCGCAGGGCAAATACGGCCAGTGGGTTGTTGGCCACAATGCTGTTATCAAAATCAACGACACGCTGTTTGTGCACGGCGGTATCAGCCCGCAGTATCAGAGCCGCCCGCTTGATGAGTTGAATGCAATAATCCGGGCCGAGCTGGTGCAGGGTGAAGCTATCGCAGACACAGCTGCGGCAAACGACCCGCTGGGACCACTGTGGTACCGAGGCTTGTCAGATGTAGAAGAAACTTGCCAAACTCAACAGCAATTAGAAGCGCTTTTGGCAGCCCGGCAGGCGAAGCGCATTGTAGTGGCCCACACGCCGAACGCCGGGGTTGTATTGGCGCGCTACGATGGGCGGGTGATAATGGTTGATGTGGGCCTGTCAGCCTATTACGGCGGCGCGCGCGCGGCTTTGATCATCGAGGGTGACAGGATCAGCGCCATGCATCAGGGCAAGCGGCTCGAGCCATTGATGCCTGTTTCTGCCTATTTGGCGCAGGCGTTGAATGCCACGAATGAGGCGGTGTCTATGTTTGAAAAATTCATTAAAAGAATGGAGGGCGTTAACCTGGATATAGCGCTGACCTGTCCTGCACCAGAAGCAGTAGCACCGGAGCCAATGACGCAAGATACTCAAACGCCCTAGCGGCAGCGATTTTGTATTTTTGCGTTCAGCTGTGTAGGGTCGTTGATGATGTCAAAAAAACTATCCAGATAGGCTCGTGCTTTTTCCTTGGACTGCGCGGTTAACAGCGCTGTTTCGCTGTAAAGTTCGTAGAGTGCTGCGCGGTTGGTGTTAAACAAGGTTACTGCGCGCGTCACCTCGTGTGGTTGTTGGCAAAAGCCGCGAAAATACCGTGTTCTGACACTGCGAATTTTAACATTGGGCGGAGGTGTTGCGTAAGCCGTGTCAACCATTCCGGCAAAATCGAAATCATAGGGTATCGGGCGCAGGCCCAATCCTTCATCGTTGGTTATCAACCGGATGTTGTGGCAGCATTGGCGTCCGCGTTCGGCGCGAATGGTTGAATAGTCGTTGTTGCCAATCATAAATTGGAATAATTCCAGCCGGGCCAGCGAAGTTGGATCAAGCGCACGCCTTTTAATGCGTCTGGTCGACAGAATGTTGCCGTCATTGCGGCCCGCCATTGCGTCTTCATCTTCGATCAGAAAAGCGAATTGGCGGGTAGCAGGTATCTTGTTTTTTCCGCTTGCATAGCGAATGAGAAGCGGCCTGACACGAAACCCTTCGCCGGTTAATAACTGGTAGCTTTGGTAAATTAGATACTCCAGCACCGCCCACTGCTCGGCGCGCTTGCGGCTGCTGCAGGGACGCACCAGTTTCAGCTTGTCTTGACCTGCAAACAGCGTATTTTGAACTTCCTTTTTTTTGAAATTCAGCCGAAACGGCGGGTTGGCACAATTCTCGCGGCGGAAATTACCGCGTACCCGGACCTTGACCGACACTTCGCGGCGCGTGTCGTTTGGGTCAGTCCAGCGCAGATGCCCCGCAGATTGTTTAGGTGCTTTCCGTTTTTTGCCGGCGTTGACCTTTGAGATTGGCACGTCCAGCTCAATGGTCACAACAGACGTGTCGCTGAACAAGGGGCTTTCCTGCGCCGCGCTCGCGCCAGAGATAAGCAGCACAAAGGGCAGGCTTATACGGCACAATATAAGGCAAAACGAACGCATACCCGATTTTACGGTATTCGCGCCCGGCTTCGCAAGATTGATGCGCTGGGCCGAAGTTCGTGTATTTTTTTAGGTGTTATAGTCCTGCAGTTTTTTGACCTTCATGTCGCCCGACTTGAGCGCCTTAAGCGCCTGCACGGTTGCTTTGGACGCCGCCATCGTCGTGTAATAGGGCAATTTCATTGTAAGAGCGGTATTTCTAAGCTCGTAACTGTCCAAAATTGCCTGTTTGCCTTCGGTTGTATTGAACATAAGGTCAATCTCGCCGTTCTTCATGATATCAATCACATGGGGGCGCTGGCCTTCGTTCACTTTGAAAACGCTTTCCACATTCAAACCAAGCGAGCGCAAATACGTAGCTGTGCCGGATGTAGCGATTACGCTGTATCCCATGGCGATCAGATCTTTGGCCAGCGGCACAAGCGCGTATTTGTCGCTGTCTTTAACCGAAAGGAACACGTTGCCGCTGTCGGGCAGCGGCGTGCCTGCCGCTAGCTGCGATTTATAGAAAGCCATAGCGAAGTTGCTATCGATGCCCATGACTTCTCCGGTTGATTTCATTTCTGGTCCAAGGAGGATATCCACGCCGGGGAAACGCGCCCACGGAATGACAACTTCTTTCACCGCAACATGCTCGGTGATCGGGTCTTTCAGGTCAAATTCGCTCAGTTTGGCACCGGCCATGGCGCGGGCAGCCATGGCGGCGATGGGGCTGCCGATGGCTTTGGCCACAAACGGCACGGTGCGGCTGGCGCGTGGGTTTACTTCAATCAGGTAAACTTCGCCGTCTTTGACCGCAAACTGCACATTCATCAAGCCAACAACATTCAATGCTTTTGCCAGTGCAACCGCCTGGCGTTTAACCTCGTTAACGATACCAACCGGTAAGCTGTAGGGCGGGATTGAGCAGGCGCTGTCGCCCGAGTGCACACCGGCTTCTTCAATATGTTCCATAATACCAGCAATATGGATTGTCTCGCCGTCTGAAAGTGCATCCACATCAACTTCGATCGCATCCTTCAGGAAGCTGTCTATCAGTACCGGGCTGTTGCCCGACACCTGCACCGCCTCGGCGATATATTTATCGAGGCCAGCCTGGTCATGGACAATTTCCATGGCGCGGCCCCCCAGAACATAGCTTGGGCGGATAAGAACCGGATAGCCAACCCGGTCAGCAACCTTGATCGCTTCCTCGTGGCTGCGGGCAAGACCATTGTTGGGTTGCTTAAGACCCAGTTGTTCGACCAGTTCCTGAAAACGTTCACGGTCTTCTGCCAGATCAATCGCATCAGGGCTGGTACCCAGAATGGGGATACCAGCTGCTTCCAGTGCATGGGCCAATTTGAGCGGGGTTTGTCCCCCAAACTGGACGATTACACCCTTAACAGAGCCATTTTCTTGCTCTTTTCTGATGATCTCGATCACATTTTCGGCGGTTAGCGGCTCAAAATACAGTCGGTCGGAGGTGTCATAGTCGGTTGATACGGTCTCCGGGTTGCAATTGACCATGATGGTTTCAAACCCGGCGTCCGATAGGGAGAAACAGGCGTGGCAACAGCAATAGTCAAACTCGATGCCCTGGCCAATGCGGTTTGGGCCGCCGCCAAGGATGATTATTTTTTCCCGGTCGGTAGGGTTGGCCTCGCATTCTGCGGCTTCGCCGTCCGCGAAGGTTTCGTAGGAAGAATAGAGGTAGGGGGTTTTGGCTTCAAATTCTGCGGCGCAGGTGTCGATGCGCTTGAAACTGGGGCGCACGCCGCTACGGTGCCGCGCGTCCATAACGCTTGCTTCGGTCAGTCCAGCCAATTCCGCCAATCGCCCGTCGGAAAAACCAAGCATTTTCAGCTTGCGCAGCTGCATTGCATCTGATGGCAGGCCGTTTTTGCTGATGCCTTGTTCGGCGTTTACCACTTTTTCAATCTGGGCGATGAACCATGGCTCATAACCCGTAACGCGCCGCACGTCTTCAAAAGGCACACCTTCGCGCAGGGCCTGGGCGATGCGCAGCAAACGGTCCGGGCGCTGGAATCCCAGATCTTTCAGGATAGGGCCGAAGTCACCGCTGCCCGGCGTGTAGCCCTCGATGTCAATTTCATTAAGGCCGGTTAGGCCCGTCTCCATCGAACGCAGCGCTTTTTGCATGCTTTCTGCAAAGTTACGACCAATGGCCATCACCTCACCCACCGACTTCATCGCTGATGATAACAGCGCGTCTGCGCCCGCAAATTTCTCGAAAGTGAAACGCGGTATCTTGGTCACCACATAATCGATGGTCGGCTCGAACGATGCCGGCGTTACGCCGGTGATGTCATTGTCCAATTCGTCCAGCGTGTAACCAACCGCAAGCTTGGCCGCGATTTTTGCAATCGGGAATCCGGTGGCTTTGGACGCCAAGGCACTTGAGCGTGAAACACGCGGGTTCATCTCGATAACAATCAAACGCCCGTCGACGGGATTCACTGCAAACTGAACGTTAGACCCACCGGTTTCCACGCCGATTTCGCGCAGTACCGCAATCGATGCGTTGCGCATAATCTGGTATTCCTTGTCAGACAAGGTCAGGGCGGGGGCAACGGTGATGCTGTCGCCGGTGTGCACCCCCATGGGGTCCACATTTTCGATGGAGCATATGATGATGCAATTGTCCGCACAGTCGCGCACAACTTCCATCTCATATTCTTTCCAGCCGACAATGCTTTCTTCCACCAGCACTTCGGTGGTGGGCGAGGCATCAAGCCCGTTGGTGACGATCTGGATATATTCCTCGCGGTTATAGGCCACGCCGCCGCCGGTGCCGCCCATGGTGAAGCTGGGGCGAATGATCATCGGCAGGCCAATGCGCTCCATGGCTTCCAGCGCTTCGTCGACTGTGTGGGCGATTTCGCTGCGGCTACTTTCCAGCCCGATTTTGGTCATGGCGTCCTTGAACAATAGCCGGTCTTCGGCCTTGTCGATGGCTTCGCGGTCTGCGCCGATCATCTGCACACCGTATTTATCCAGCACACCCATTTTCGCCAGCGACAGCGCCGTGTTCAACCCGGTTTGCCCGCCCATGGTCGGCAGGATCGCGTCGGGGCGCTCTTTCTCGATAATTTTTTCCACCACTTCCGGTGTAATCGGCTCCACATAGGTAGCATCGGCCAGCTCGGGGTCGGTCATAATGGTGGCCGGGTTGCTGTTCACCAGAATAACCCGGTAGCCTTCTTCCCGCAGCGCCTTGCAGGCCTGGGTGCCGGAATAGTCAAACTCGCATGCCTGCCCGATAACAATAGGGCCAGCGCCGATGATGAGGATGCTTTTTATGTCAGTGCGTTTGGGCATTTAGCGAGTATCTTTCAGTCTGGCACAAATCGGGGAAACAGGGCTTAAAACTTAAACCGCAGGCCTGCCTGCAGCTGGATCACTTCGTAGGAACTGTTGAAGGTGGATGTGGTGTTCAGCACCGTGTCGATCAGGTCAAAATCAACGCCCGGTGCCACATAATAGCGACCTTCGGCGAACAGATCGAAGCTGTCATTGATCGGAATGGTCACGCCCGCGATGCCTTGGTACAGAAACTTGGTTTGGGTAGGGCCGCCAAAGCGCAGGTCGTTCACCGCCGCGGTGCGCACCACGTCCGATTCCACGCCGCCAACACCCAGGCCGACACCAATGTAGGGTGTTAATAAGGGTAATCCGTCGAAGTCATAAAGCACATTAGCGAATGCGCCGAGCGATGAATTGTCACCGCTGAAGGCAACGCTTGGATCACTGAGCAGCTGACCAGCTGTGATGTTATTTTCGCGGTAAGCCAGTTCCAGCTCAACCCGCAGGCTGCTGACTGGCAAATTGTAGCCAATCGCGCCGCCGATAACGAAGCCATTGTCCAGCGACACGTTCAGCGACTGGTTGCCCGATGTATTGTTCTGGTCGTTTTGGATGGCTAATCCAGTGAAAGTGGACAGGTAAAAACCGTCTGCCTGTGCGCTGCCGGAAAAACCGCCCAAAAGGGTTGTTGCCGCAAAAAGGGCTCCAGCGGCGGTTCCTGTTTTAGAAAGTCTCATCACTGTTGTCTCCTTTATTATAGCTGCCAATTTCAAGCGGCGGATTTATGTTTCTGGATCATGTCCATAAATTGTTCGAACAGGTAAAAACTGTCCTGCGGGCCGGGGCTCGCTTCGGGGTGTTGTTGCACACTGAATATTGGTTTGTCGGTATGCTGAATGCCGCACACGGTTTTATCAAACAGCGAAATATGGCTGATTGTCACATCTGCGGGCAGGCTGTCGGCGTCGACCGAGAAACCATGGTTCATGCTGGTGATTTCAACCTTGCGGCTGCGCAGGTCTTGCACCGGGTGGTTTGCCCCGCGGTGGCCCTGATGCATTTTATATGTCTTGCCGCCGAACGCCAGTGCCAGCAGTTGGTGGCCAAGGCAAATGCCGAAGATAGGTACGCCGCTTTCAATAAGCGCAGTAATCACGGGCAGGGCGTACTTGCCGGTTGCCGCAGGGTCGCCAGGGCCGTTGGAGAGGAATACACCGTCTGGCGCCAGCGCCATAATCTCGTCGAAGCTTGCGGTTGCGGGCACGACGGTTACCCGTGCGCCGGTCTCCGACAGGCAGCGCAGGATGTTGTCCTTTGCGCCGTAATCGACGGCCACAACATGGGCCGTGGGTGCGCTGAGGTCACCGTATCCGGATTTCAGATCCCAGCGGGTAGCGTCCCATGTTTCATTTGCGGTGCGGCTAACCTCTTTCGCCAGGTCCATGCCTTCCAGTCCGGGCCATGACTTTGAGGTCGCCAGTAAGGCAGGCACGTCAAACTTACCGTCTTTACTATATGCGATCACGCCGTTGGGTGCACCGCGGTCGCGGATGCGCCGGGTGAGTTTGCGGGTATCGATGCCGCAAATGCCGATCAGGCCTTGCGCTTCGGCCCAGTCATTCAAATGGTTCTCCGAACGAAAATTGGCTGGGTCGGTGATGTCTTCCCGGATCACAAGGCCGCGCGCCGCGGCCGTCCGGTTTTCCATGTCGTCTGTGTTGGTGCCAACGTTGCCGATGTGCGGAAAGGTGAAAGTGATGATCTGCCCGGCGTAAGACGGGTCTGTCAGTATTTCCTGATAACCAGTCATTGATGTGTTGAAACAGACCTCGCCGACTGTGTCTCCCTCGCACCCGAATCCGTATCCCCAAAACAGTGTACCGTCATCCAAAACCAAAAGAGCAGTGATATCATCACCGGGTGGGACGGACGGCATTTCGGAGTCGGTCATAAGCGCAATCCTTAAGCTACCAGTTGGCTGAACCGCCTGTTGCCCCTACAGCCCGCGCAAATCCTTGCATTCACTGGAATATGCGTTTATTGGTGCCGGGCCGTTAAGCATGCTTGGCGGTAGCCAAATTGACCGGAAGATAGTCAATTGGCCTTGGGGGGTCAAGAAAAACCGAAAATTAAAATAATCAATAAAAACAACGAGTTAAAACGTAATTTCTTGTTTGCTCTGAAGCCCGACTAGCTATACTATGGTGGTTTCCGACTCGTTGTACTGGGGTTGAAGATATGCTTAGGGACGATCTGACGGCATCCATGAAAGATGCCATGCGCGCCAAAGAAAAGCGCAAGCTTTCGACAGTGCGGCTTGTATTGGCTGCTATCAAAGAAAAAGACATTGAAATGCGCGGCACTGATGCCAGTGACCGGGACGACGATGCCGTTATTACTGATATTCTGTCCAAGATGGTGAAGCAGCGCAATGACAGCATCAAGGCCTACGAAGAGGGTGGGCGGTGCGAACTGGCGGAGCGCGAGAGAGAAGAGATTACCATCATTCAGGAATTTCTGCCCAAGCAGATGACCGAGGACGAGATTGTCGCGGCTGCCGAAGCGGTGGTTGCCGACCTGGGCGCTGAGGGCCTGAAAGATATTGGCCGCTGTATGGGCGCGCTGAAGGGCAAATATGCCGGACAGATGGATTTCGCCAAAGCCAGCGTGACCATTAAGG
>JAJFIT010000109.1 GCA_021774775.1 Alphaproteobacteria bacterium
TGTGGTAGGCCAATAACCGCCGCCTCAAACACTGCAGGGTGTGACACGGCTGCGTTCTCCAGATCGATTGAACTGATCCACTCGCCGCCCGATTTGATCACATCCTTTGCCCGGTCGGTAATTTGCATATAACCGTACTGATCAATGCAGGCCACATCGCCGGTATCAAACCAATTGTCATCGTCCAGTATTTTACCGCCGTCGCTGCGGAAATAACTGTCAATCACCCAGGGGCCGCGCACCATAACCCGGCCTGAGGTTTCTCCGTCGCGCGGGAGCATGTTGCCGTCATCATCCTGAATTGACATCTCAACACCGAAAACCGAACGACCCTGCTTACATTGAATATCCAGCTTTTCCTCGGCGCTCAGGTTCTCTATCGAAGCATTTTCACTGCCAAGGCTGCCAAGCGGGCTGGTTTCTGTCATGCCCCAGGCATGGTTAACCCGAACACCATAATTATTTTGGAATGTTTCGATCATTGAGCGCGGCACCGCCGAGCCCCCAATGGTTACAATTTCCATCTTGCCAGTGTCCTTGCCAGTGGCCTCCAGATATTTGAGCATACCAAGCCACACGGTGGGCACGGCGGCAGTAACCGTTATGCCGTGGCGCATCATCAATTCGTGCAGCACATCAGGCTCGTGATGCGGGCCGTTCAGCACCAGCTTGGCGCCCGATCCAGCGGCGGCATAGGGAATGCCCCAGGCATTGGCGTGGAACATTGGCACGACAGGCAGAATAACCGATTTTGCGGTTACGCCGAGCGTGTCCCCCGCCAACGCCACCAGCGTGTGCAGGAAGTTCGACCGGTGCGAATAAAGAACACCCTTGGGATGGCCGGTGGTACCTGAGGTGTAACAAAGGCCGCAAGCGGTGTTTTCATCCAACGTTGGCCACTCATAGCTGCCGTCTTCAGCAGCGATGAAGTCTTCATATGCAACCGCATTTGATAATGTGGTTTCAGGCATGTGGTCCGGCCCAACCATAATAACGTATTTTTCAATCGAGGTAAGCTGGTCGGCGATTTTTTCAATCAACGGCACGAAAGTTATATCAAGGCACAGCACCCGGTCTTCTGCGTGATTGATAATATATACAAGCTGTTCCGGGAAAAGACGCGGATTAACCGTGTGAGTCACCGCCCCCATGCCTGAAGCGGCAAACCAAATTTCTACATGGCGGTGGGTATTCCATGCCAGCGTCCCAACCCGATCACCGTTGGTAATACCGTGCCTGCCAAAAGCCTGAGCAGCCTGACGCGCCCGTTTGGCCATCCGTTCATTGTCATAACTAATTTCACCGCCTTCAGGCAGCATGGAGAATATTTCGCGTTTGGGGTGGTTAATTTCAGCATGTGTCAAAAATTTGGATACTAACAGTGGCCAATCTTGCATCTGTCCTAGCACATTCATTCTCCTAGCTGGTAATTGGGCTGGCAATCAGGTGATTTCTATCAGATATAGCCTGCGGACCGGACTTTGCAAACGGCAAGTCAATAGAATTCACTAGTTTAGATATGATAAGTTGAAATTTTTGGACCACGCAGGTCACTTCGGTGAAAGAATCAGTCGATTGGCTCCAAAACGCTTAAATTCGAAGTCTCACCTGTTACCCGATTGAAGATAACAATTTGGTCGGCACCACTTTGGCCGCGAAAGTGCAGGAATAATTCGTTTCCGGCGGGCACAACGGCCACTAATTCCATATTGGCGGGTCGAGTTATCTCAAAGTCACCATTTACGAGCGGCGCTGACGGCGCAGCAACCACCTCAGTAGGCGACACTGTGTCATCGGCCAAGTCACCAACGCCGGTGATAATCTTATACAAAATCAAGCCCAGCATAGCGATAATCGCAACCCCCAGGCCAACGACAAGCAGCTTCAACCAAACCGGCGTCGGCGGCACCAACTCATCGTTGTCGTGCGTGACATTCTCTGTGGTTCCGTTCATAACACCCTCATGGTAAATTCGATCAACATAGTAGTTCCCGATAGCGCGGCAGGAACCCGACTGGATAAGATATTATCGGACCAATTGACCGACATGTCTCGCTCCCGTGTACAAGCACTGATTAAAGAAGGAAATGTAACCCTTTTAGCCTCTGGTGCGGAGCGTACCATAATCAGCGCCTCAACCGGCGTCAAACCCGGAGAGCAATATAGGTTAGTGATCCCGCAAGCAACGGACGCGGAGCCTGCGCCAGAAAATATTCCGCTGTCAGTGACTTTCGAGGACGAGCATCTTATCGTTATAGACAAGCCTGCGGGCATGGTCGTCCACCCTGCCCCCGGCAGCCCGGATGGTACACTGGTCAATGCCCTGCTGCATCATTGCAGTGGCAGCCTCAGCGGCATCGGCGGCGTTAAACGCCCGGGCATCGTCCACCGAATTGACAAGGACACCAGCGGCTTGCTTGTGGTCGCGAAGCACGACAAGGCCCACACCGGATTAGCTGAACAATTCGCCGCCCACACAGTTGAACGGCGTTATCACGCGGTGTGCAAAGGTCGGCCAAATCCGCTGAACGGGCGAATTGAAGGCAATATCGGCCGCAACCCCCGGGACCGCAAAAAAATGGCTGTCGTCCCGTCAGGCGGCAAGCACGCTGTGACCCATTACAGGTCCATGGCCAGTTACCAACAAGGTGGGCACGCAGTTGCGACTTACATCGAATGCCAGTTGGAAACCGGTCGAACCCATCAGGTTCGGGTTCACATGATGAATGCCGGAAACCCGCTGGTCGGTGACCCGTTATATGCCCGCCCTACTCTGCCGTCTTACCTGAAGGGTAAGGCGCGCGATGGCCTGGCCAAGTTCAAACGCCAGGCGTTGCACGCTAAATCACTGGGATTTGAGCATCCAATTACCGGTCAAGCCTTTAAATTTGAATGTGAATTACCATATGATTTCATTGAGCTTCTTGAAAGTCTGGAACCCTGTCGGGTGACGTGATAGAAACTGGAAAGACTGGAAGCCTATCATTTTATCTGGGTAGGAAACTGGGGTAGGGAACTTTTATGTCTAATATTTCGAATCTTCCAACGTTAACGCCTGAAGGCAGCTTGAGCTCGTATTTGCAGAATATTCGCAAATTTCCCATGCTTGAGGCCAACCAGGAGTATATGCTGGCCAAGGCTTGGACAGAACATGAAGACAAAGAAGCCGCCCACCAGATGGTCACCAGCCACCTGCGTCTGGTCGCCAAAATTGCCATGGGCTACCGCGGTTACGGGCTACCGGTTGCTGACCTGATTTCAGAAGGCAACGTGGGCATGATGCAGGCGGTTAAACGGTTTGACCCTGAGAAGGGCTTCCGCCTGGCCACTTATGCCATGTGGTGGATCCGCGCCGCCATTCAGGAATATATTCTGCGCAGCTGGAGCTTGGTTAAAATCGGAACCACCGCAGCGCAAAAGAAACTATTTTTCAATTTACGCCGTCTGAAAGGTCAAATTGAAGCGATCGAAGAAGGTGATTTGCATCCAGAACACGTAACCACAATCGCTGACAAACTTGCAGTCTCTGAAGACGATGTTATCAGCATGAACCGCCGGATGACGGCCCATGACCATTCGCTGAATGCTCCGCTGCGCGCCGATGCCGAAGGTGAATGGCAGGACTGGCTGGTTGATGAAACACCGAATCAGGAAGTGATAGCAGCTGACAATGAAGAGCGCTCGATCAGGCTAGGCCTTCTGGAGAATGCGATGCAGGAGTTGAACGAGCGTGAACGCAATATATTGAGCGAACGCCGCTTGGCTGATCCTGCCAAAACGCTTGAAGCACTGTCGCAGGAGTACGGAGTAAGCCGTGAACGTATTCGTCAAATCGAAGTGCGAGCATTCGAGAAAGTGCAAAAACACATGCGGTTAGCGGCTAGCAACTGACCAACCGCAGGCACACCAAATCCGTCCAAACGTATTTTCAATGTAATCAGGATTGGCTATAGCTTGCTACGCAGTGGCCCCTTCGGAGCTACTTCGTCGTCTTTATCACCCAGAACTTCATGGCCCCACATTTCCACCAACGACTGCCGCTGTTGGGCAATTTTCTTCAGCCTGTCCTGATTCAGGCTTTGCAATACATAAGACGCAACCATTGGGCCCACATATATCAATGCGTAGCCAATAGCAGCGGACCCAAACATCGCAACGATATTAAATATATCACCGACCACGACCTGAGCGTCATTGCGTGCCAATACCTGTGGAATGAAGGGCAGCACGCCGGCTAAGTTAGCAAAACCAACACATTGAAGCCGAGCCCCTTTGTGGACACCTCGTCCGGTAAAACCAAGTACAATTGTCGGGACAAGCCCAACAGCTGCAACAATCGCGGCATTGGGGCTAAACAAGGCTGCTGCCAAGAGACCAAACAGCAGAAGCGGACCAAAAGCGGAAAACTCCTGCTGGGGATTACGGCGTTTACGTAACGCTGGTTTTTTTTGTTTCTTCGCCATTATCTATCTAAAAAAATGTTAAAAACGAAATGAGTATCAAGCCAGCGAAAGCGACTATACGCCCTCCGCGCAGACCGGCCGCAATGGCTTCCGGATCATTTGGTAAAATTTTCCTTGAAAGCTTTTTACGTTCTCGCTCCAGGCGGCTCACAAGGGTTCTGGCCTGAGAAAACTCTCGCGCGTCCTCGGCCTGCACCTTGATCATATTAACCTCCGTGCAGAGCTTGCCGATGTCGCCGCCTTTTTTGCTCTTATCAAGAGATACCTGGACAACTTCCCTGCGCTTCTTGTTTTTCAGGCCTTTAACAGCAGGGGCAAGGCCGTCAACGAGCTTGGCTGTTAAATTTGGCAGCGCTTCCATCTTACAGCGTTGTTGCAGCAAGCCAAAAAAGTTAAGCGAAAGGCTGTTGAACTTCGCAGGATTATGCTGTGCTGCCGCCAAATTATTAAACTCGCGCTCCAAATCCGTACCATGGGTCGCACAAAATGCAGCTAAATGCCGGTCCAAAAGAATATTTCGGGCGTTGCTATTGCCTGCAATGCGCTCCAATGCCCGCATCAACTGAATGATGGAACCAATCCAGACATTCGAGAAACGCACCGAAACACATGGCAAAATTGGGTTTAATTCGTACAATATGCGCTCCATGCCCTTGCCCAACTGCTTGCTGGATGCATGAGCCATTACCTGGCGAAGATCGGCTATTTGTTTGCCAAATTTCACGCCCTGTGTGTCGCAGATATCCGCAATTGTCTGAAGAAACTTACTGTCGAGCATCTCAACAACCGCAGAAAGAGACTCGCGGTCATCTCGTGAAAACGCCTCAGCAACCAACGACGGAATACCGTCCAAGAACAAAGACTTGCCTTTGTAATGTAACGGTCCTGTCGGATGCAGGAACATGCAAACACGAGCGACCATCTTGTGGTCATCCGCTCGCATGCCGCCAAAACCACTGTCCGGTTTCACATTGAGAAGCCCTTCAAGACGCTCGGAAAGAACTTCATCGCGAAACGACATTTGGACCCATGACGGGAAATCCACAGATTTCAGAAAACTTGCCGCCTCCGCAGGGTCATTGGCAAAAGCATTTGCCAGCAGACGTCTGTCAACAACAGCAACGCCTTTGAAAGTCGTCGGTCGGCTCATGGACCACGCGCGCATTGTGGTGCGCTTGGGTTTGCCGATACCTTCAAACCAATCCAGAACATCTTCGGCGCCCCAACGTTCTTCAACCTCGTCAGCGGTAAGCCCTCGAATTAGACTGCCCAGCGCACCGGGAATTTCACGCCCTCCGCCCAGCGCCCAGAACGAACCCTGATTGACCCTCGCCATAAGCATGCTGTCGCGGTCCCTGCCGCGCCATACCATTTCGCCGAAATACAGCGATTGAAGAGTTGCACCCATCTGGTAATAGTCAGAATCCACGTCTCCGACACCGCGTGCGGTCGCATCTGAAAGCGCCAAGTCCAGCGTTTCCATACCGAATGGCTGCATATAACCCGGCGGCATACTGTAACATTCGCCGAGCACAACATCGTCGCTACTTGGAGTGCTGAAATAAATATTGGTGGGCATGATTGAACGATGAATAAAGCCACGCTTATGAAGCGCTGTGATGGCCTTCAGAATTGACAACGCAACATTTTGGCGCAGTCGATTTGCATTCACGCGTGGATGTAACTTGCCGTCCGCCCCCATCAGAACGCCGCCCGTAGGCCGACCGAATATTGTCACCAGGCGCTGTAACCTCTTCCCGTCGATCATCAGGTTCATTAGCCCGCGTTCAATCGGGCAAATCATGTTGGGAACAGGTTTGCTTTGAAGCGATTTGTAAACTTCATTGCGCACAGGAACAGCGGGATGATGAACTAGGGCATAGCAGTCGGTGCCGGATTTTTCTTTGTCTTTAACAACAAATGCATCGCCGCCACGAGTGCTGAACTCCGGAAGCGGTGAAGTCGCAACAACTTCATACCGATCACCAAAGGTGCTCTGATTGTCAGGAACTGGCGCATTTTCGCCGCTCACCACATTTCCCCTTACCCCGTGCAAATCGTTGTATATAATCAATAATATTAGCCTAGCGGCCCAAAACCTGACATGACAGTGCCAGAAAATTATTAACAAATCGCCTAGTAATAGACGATTTTAACTGCATACATTACGCGAATTTTTAATGTAAGGAAATTGTAGCGAACAAAAGTAAACGGCTTGTTAATCATGAAAAGGATCGCGGACCAGAATGGTATCGTCACGTTCCGGACTGGTTGACAACAAGGCAACAGGCACACCAATCAATTCTTCGATGCGCCGGATATATTTCACAGCGGTTGCAGGCAGGTCGGCCCAGCTGCGCGCGCCGAAAGTTGTGTCAGACCAACCTTCCAGAGTTTCATAAACTGCTTCAACTGCAGCCTGGTCTTCCATGCCGTAGGGCAAGTAATCGACAATTTCGCCCTTGTGCTTGTAACCGGTGCAAACTTTAATTTCTTCAAGACCATCCAGAACATCAAGTTTGGTAAGCGCAATACCATCAACACCGCCAATAGTCAGGCTTTGGCGCACCAACACGGCATCGAACCAGCCGCAGCGGCGTGAGCGACCCGTGACAGTGCCAAACTCATGGCCCTTCTCGCCCAGGTACTGACCCACGTCATTGTCTTGTTCAGACGGAAACGGGCCCGAACCAACCCGTGTAGTGTAGGCTTTGGTAATGCCAAGAACATAGTCCAGGCTGCGCGGACCCATGCCAGAACCACCCGCGGCTTGCCCGGCAATGGTATTGGATGAGGTTACAAATGGATAGGTCCCGTGATCAATATCCAATAACGTGCCCTGAGCGCCCTCAAACAGGATGCGTTTTCCTGCAGCTTTAGCATCATCCAGCGTGCGCCAGACGTTACTGATATAGGGCAGTATCTTGTCCGCCATTTTCATCAATTCATCAGCGATGACAGCTGCATCTATTTCATCGTGACCCAAGCCTTTACGCAGGGCATTGTGGTGGGTAAGAGCTACTGCAAGGCGGCTTTCAACAATCTCGCGGGACTGCAAATCACACACGCGTAGCGCCCGGCGGCCTACTTTATCCTCATAGGCTGGACCAATGCCGCGTCGTGTCGTACCAATTTTCACGCCTTTGGTTGCGTCTTCACGCAACGCATCAAGCTCGCGGTGATACGGCATAATAAGCGTGGCATTAGCGGCGATTTGCAGGCTCTTGGGGTTGATATCAACGCCCTGACCACGTAGCGCTTCCATCTCGGTTAACAGTGCCCATGGGTCAACCACCACACCGTTGCCGATAACACTTATTTTACCGCCCCGAACGATTCCGGAAGGCAACAGCGACAGTTTGTAAACTTCGCCGTCGATAACCAGCGTATGCCCGGCGTTATGTCCGCCCTGGAAGCGCACAACCACATCGGCGCGCTCAGATAACCAATCGACAATTTTACCCTTGCCTTCGTCGCCCCACTGTGAGCCAACAACAACAACGTTGCCCATAATTTATCCCCTTATCCGGATACCGTAAAAAAAGTTTCAAACAGGCGCTACAGAACCGCCCAAAAGTATGTGGCTACAGCCGAGCCGAAGCGCCTCTTTGGAAGCATCAGCCACTTCTGTCAAGCCCTGAATTGTTCGCCAACCTTCGGCGCGAAACAATGCGGCATCCTTGTCGCTTGTTCCCGTTGGTAAAAATAGTTTCTCGGGTTTTTCAGGCGCTGGCAAAGCGTCCAAAAGACTATCCAGATACACCGAAAAGCCGGTTGCTTCTTCGCTGTGTCCATCCGGGTGCTCCACCAGATACCGCCCCCCACGGCCCAGCTCGCTCTGGTTACCTTTGGCGAAGACACCAAAACCAATGCCGCTTTTATACTCAAAGCCGTGGCTTTCACACGGATCAATGGTAACTGGCAAAGCGGGCATCTGAGCCTCTAGCATTTCAACCAGACGCCCCAGCCGGGCAACAAGCTGCCCCGCACTGCCTGCAATCTCCATGCTGCGCAGCGCATCGAGCGCACCGCTGGCTGGCCCAGCTGCCGACAGCAATTTGCTGAAGTCTGTCTTCGCCGCATCGTTCAAAGCCGCCAAAGCGCCACTATCTTTAGCGTTAAGCGCTTCAATCACACTGGAACGCTGCCGATCCGCTATTTTATGCTTGTCACACAAATGGTGCACCAACGGTGCGGTAGTCAAATCAAGCGACAGCGATTTGATCCCTGTTTCGGTCAGCGATTCAATCGCAATTTTAATAACTTCAAATTCTGCCGTCAGGCTGGTTGACCCAATCAACTCAATGCCCGCCTGAACAAATTGGCGGGTTGGTCGCAACTGGCTGCCTTTGGTTCGCAGGACGTTGCCTGAATAACTTAACCTGAGGGGACGCGCCGCATCGGACAAGCGCGTCGCGGCAAGCCGTGATATCTGAACAGTCATATCGGCGCGCACCGCCATCATATTTTGGGTGTCCGGGTCCATAACCCGAAACATGGAATTTGCCCGACTGGCACCGGCACCGACAAGAAGGCTGGCTTCAAACTCAACCACAGGCGGTGCCACCCGGTCATAACCGTAGGCCTGAAAGCAATCAACAAGGCTACGCACCAGCGATGCTTCGTGCTCGGCCCTGGGTGCCAGTTGGTCCCGAAATCCTTCGGGCAGTAACGCCTGGCGAGCATATGCATTGCCCGTCGGCTTACCAGTTGATTTGCCAGTTGGACCGCTCATATGGCCCACTCCTATCGTCGGTTAGAACGCCAGTTTTTTCGCCTGACGTACATGGGCCAGTGCGGCAAGCTGGTCAAGAACAATATCCTTAACCGGCTGGTCTACTGCAACAAGTGCCACGGCTTCCTCGCCCTCAAGCTTGCGGCCGAGTGCAAAGGTTGCAACATTAACCCCATTATGACCGATCAGCGTACCAAGCGCGCCGATAAAGCCAGGTTTGTCATCGTTGACCACGTAGAGCATGTTGGGTGCAAGTTCTGCCTCAAGCTGGACACCGTTCACTTCCACGATTCGGGGCTGCTGGTTGGCAAACAAAGTACCAGACACCGAGCGCGACCCACGCTCTGATTCGATAGTCAGTTTAACCAGCGTGTGATAATCACCGTCGCGGTCGTGCTTCACTTCGGTAATCTGGATATTGCGCTTTTTGGCAACAACCGGGGCGTTGACCATATTAACGCTGCTCATTAACGGCGACAACAAGCCCTCGAGCACAATTGCCGTCAACGGGTTGGTGTTAAGGGTCGCAACATGACCTTCATATTCGATCACGACACGCTTGAGGCCGCTTTCAGTGATTTGGCCAGCAAAGCCGCCAATTTGTTTTGCCAAATCCGTGTAAGGCTTCAATTTGGGTGCTTCCTCAGCACTGAGCGACGGCATATTCAAGGCATTGGTCACACCGCCTGTCAGCAGAAAATCAGACATCTGTTCCGCCACCTGCAGTGCCACATTCACCTGAGCTTCGCTGGTTGACGCGCCCAAATGCGGGGTACAAATGACATTGTCGTGGCCAAACAACGGATTTTCGCTGGCCGGTTCAACTTCAAAAACATCAAGCGCCGCGCCGGCCACCTTGCCGCTATCGAGCGCAACTTTAAGAGCGGCTTCGTCTATCAATCCACCGCGCGCGCAGTTTACAATGCGAACACCGTCTTTCATTTTTGCAAAAGCATCAGCGCCAACAATGCCGCGGGTTTGATCTGTCAGCGGGGTGTGCAGGGAAATGACGTCGGCCTTGGCGAACAGGTCGTCCAATTCAACCTTTTGTATGCCCAAATCAGCGGCCCGCTCAACCGCCAGATAAGGGTCAAATGCAATTACTTTCATGCGAAGGCCAAGCGCCCGCTCTGCCACAATGGAACCAATATTGCCGCAACCAATCAGACCAATGGTTTTCCCGGTAACCTCCACGCCCATAAAACGCGACTTTTCCCATTTGCCTGCATGGGTGGAGGCATTGGCGTGTGGAATTTGGCGCGCCAGTGCCATCATCATGGCGATAGCATGCTCTGCCGTAGTGATCGAGTTACCAAACGGCGTGTTCATCACCACCACACCGGCGTCAGTGGCCGCGGCAAGGTCAATATTGTCAACACCGATACCAGCCCGTCCGATAACCTTCAGATTTTTAGCGGCCTTGAGCACATTGGGCGTGGCTTTGGTGGATGAACGTACCGCGAGACCGTCATAATCACCGATAATCTCGATGAGCTCTTCTTTGCTCAGGCCAGGTTTAACGTCTACGTCGATGCCGCGCTCTTTGAAAATTTTGGCTGCGAGCGGGCTCATTTTGTCTGAAATCAATACTTTAGGCATTGGTTTTCTCTCTCATAATTTGGTCGGCATATCGCCGTCTATCGGGGGAAGACCGATCTCAACCGGCCTTGAAAATACTAGTTAAGCGTATGAGGCCTTCACTTCGCCGTAAGCCCAATCGAGCCACAGCGTCAGCGCTGCGAGGTCTTCGGCTTCAACCGTAGCACCCGCCCATATGCGCAGGCCCGGAGGGGCATCGCGGTATGCTCCGATGTCGTAAGCCACGCCTTCAGTGTCCAGCAAAGCTGCCAGCTTCTTGGGCACAGCGGCTTGGGCGTCAGCGTCCAAAGTAGCGAGCCA
>JAJFIT010000110.1 GCA_021774775.1 Alphaproteobacteria bacterium
TCGCCCGCGCGCGCCAGTTTTCATACCGGAAAAATACCATCACAACACGGCGTGCACGACTTTTTGGCCGAAGCCAAAGGTGAAAAAACTGACTGGTTAGCAGGCGAAACCCTACTTTCAGAAAGACTGAAACAACAAAACTATCGAACCGCTCTGATCGGCAAGTGGCACGCAACTGCTGCCGCTAGAAAGCCGCAGGCTGGGTTTGACCGCTGGTTAAGTTATGATGTTTACAGGGAAGGTTGGCAAAACCAGTACCTCCATCGGGGAGAGGTTTATTTTTCCGATGACGGAGAACAAACTTCATACAAAGGTGTTCAAGCACGCTACCTGACTGAAGAAACAATTAGGTTTATTGACCAACCGTCTCCCAATCCGTTTTTTGTTAGTTTGAACTTTGTCGAGCCTCACGCGCCATTTGATGAATTGCCCGAGCGCCTGGTTCAAAAGTACCGGGGAATGGCTTATGACCTGATAAGCGACGGCGGTTTTTCTGACATGGAAGACCGAGGCCCTCGAACATCAACGCCCACAGACCACGACGAGAAATTGGCGCAATATCTCGCTGCCGTTGCTTTGATCGACGAGCAGCTTGGACGTCTGATTGACGCGCTTGAAGGCCGAGGAATTTTGAACAATACAATTATCGTTTACACGTCTGATCACGGCTTGCTAATGGGAAAATACGGCCTCTACGGCAAGGTAAACGCAACAAAACCCGCCAATTTTTACCAAGACACAATTTCCATTCCACTAATAGTTTACGGCGGAGATCAATTTATTCGCCCGGCACAACAGCGCGATGAATTTGTTTCGCTTCTGGATTTACACACCACAGTCTTGGATTTCGCAACACCAGGCGGCGGCGTGAAATCCAGCTATGGGCCGGGGATTAGTTTGAGGCCTCTTTTGGCCGGAAAACGCATTACAGATTGGCGTAAGTTTCATTTCGCCGAACGCGCGAACGCCCGCATGGTCTCAGATGGTCACTGGAAGCTTGTTCGCTATTACAAAAGTCGGTGGACAGCGCACCTGATGACTATTGGTATGACCTTAGCAATCCTTTGGGTGAACAACGGCACGCGATTGCCGTCCCCGGGAAAAGCATCCAGAATGCTCTGATCACAGCGCTGGAAACACATTTTGCCAAATATGAAGTTAAAGCGAAAAGCGGTCGCACCATCTGGGATCAACCTGCCCCAAATCCGCGGCTAACAGAAGATCTAAAATCTTTTCAATAAGAGAAATACAATAGTTTCTTTGTTAAACATCAATGGTTTAATACCCATTCACATAACATTGGCTAATATATTTCTTCTTTTATTTTCAAAAACCTGAGCGTTGGAAAATCATCTTTCGCCTTGTCCAGATGCCAACTGTTGCGCGCCAGATACACAGGCGCACCTGCATGGTCATTGGCCATCGATGCACGGTTCTGGTCGGTAAATTGTTTTACCTCGCGCGCGTCACCCTCTATCCACTCAGCGGTCATCAGGGTGGTTGCCTCAAACTTACAAGGGATTTGATATTCGGTGCGAATGCGGTCCGATAGAACGTCAAACTGCAACGGCCCAACAACACCCACAACCCAGTCGCTGCCCAAAAACGGCTTGAACACCCGCGCTGCGCCTTCTTCGGCCAGTTGCTCCAGCGCGCGGCCCAAATGCTTGGCCTTCATCGGGTCGTCTGCGCGCACCTTCTGCAGTATCTCGGGCGCAAATGACGGCACCCCGGTGTAGCGCACAATACCGCTTTCGGTCAGTGTGTCACCGATACGCAGGTTGCCGTGGTTGGGAATTCCCATAATATCTCCGGCAAAGGCCTCTTCGGCGATCTCTCGGTCCTGCGCCAAAAATAGCTGCGCATTATGAATAGCAATGGTTTTGCCGCTGCGCACATGTTTTAGCTTCATACCCTTTTTGAACCTGCCCGATACCAGCCGCAAAAAGGCGATCCGGTCGCGGTGCTTTGGGTCCATGTTGGCCTGAATTTTAAACACAAAGCCGGAAACGTTATTTTCGGTTGGCGACACCTGTCGCTCAATCGCCTTGCCGCTGCGTGGGCTCGGTGCAAACTCGCCCACACCCTTCAAAAGTTCCTGAACCCCGAAATTATTGACCGCCGAGCCAAAAAATACCGGGGTCTGGTTACCTTCCAGATAAGCTTCCACATCAAATGCCGGGCAAAGTTCCCGAACCATTTCAATGTCTTCTCGCAGTTTTGCCAGCGCGTAATCCGGCAGTAACTCATCCAGTTTTGGGTCGTTCAGGCCTGTGCATTTAATGCCTTCTGCCAGCGCGTCACCCTTGCCGCGATCAAACAAAATCAACTGGTCACGGATAAGGTCGTAGCACCCGAGGAAGTCTCGTCCCATGCCGATGGGCCAACTGGCAGGCGACACGTCAAGCGCAAGGGTTTGCTCGACCTCGTCCAATAGCTCAAACGGATCTTTGGCTTCGCGATCCATTTTATTAATGAATGTGGTGATCGGCATGTCGCGCAGGCGGCAAACCTCAAACAGTTTGCGGGTTTGCTTCTCAATACCTTTAGCGGCGTCCAGTACCATGACCGCGCTGTCTACAGCCGACAGGGTGCGGTAGGTGTCTTCAGAAAAATCCTCGTGGCCGGGCGTGTCGAGCAGATTGAATGTACAATCCTCATAGTCAAAGGTCATGACCGACGATGCGACCGAAATACCGCGCTCCTGCTCCACCTTCATCCAGTCAGACCGGGCGCGGCGGCGATTGCCTCGCGCCTTAACCTCGCCCGCAGCCTGAATAGCACCGCCAAACAACAGCAATTTTTCTGTCAGCGTGGTTTTACCCGCATCCGGATGTGAGATGATCGCAAAAGTGCGTCTTCTTTCGATTTCCTGTTCAAAAACCATCGGGCCCGCTATTCCGTTCTTAACCAATTGGCTGTGTAGGCGCGCCATTCCGCGACACAGGTTTGGCGCACCCTAGCGATTTGAGCGCGCTATGGAAGCAAAATTTTAGAAATACCCAATTGCAAATGAAAAGGGCCGAAACACACATGTTGCGGTTCCGGCCCAAAGTATCATGCTTGCCCACCGGCCCGACTTAGGGGGAATGGGGGGGAGGGTCGAGCCAAAAGCGAGCAAGCAGACCTCTATTTTTCGTCTCTACAAACCCTATATGGGGATGCAGGAAACAGCTTCAAGGTGAAAGCGCATAAATTTGGTCAAGATTTACTAACCCTTTTGAAACATTATCTAAATTATGGTGCGACAATCGAGCGCACCCTTAGTTCCAGCTGCAGCTTCTTGCGGGAATTGCGGCCTAGAGGGTGTCCTGGTCCCTAACGGTCGCGGCCCCCTCACCGCCAAATCGTGTGCATAGATATCCAAACAATAGGCCAACAACAGCGCCCTCAAAAACAAACCAGAAGGGCGAGGCAAGCATCCCGTTTTCACCAAACATACCAACCATGAAAAGCTTCAGATCGTCATAGATAAACAGCGACAACACGAAATTCAGCCAGGCACCAATAACCGGCGCGCGGAACCACCAGGGCATGGGCAACTGCAAAATCGGATGGTAGGTGAACACACCAAACACACCGACAATGGCACCAAAGGTTGTGTACCACAGCAAAATAGCCCAGCGGAACATGTTGCTGGCGTCAGGCATGAACATGGGCACCAGAATAAATCCGATCAAGCCAACAACGAGGCCTACACCTTTGCCGATGGCAATGCGAGTAAACATGGACGGTTTTTCACCAAGACGTTCAAGACCCATTTTCTGCTCCTCTAAATTTCGACACCCCAAGCCGGAGGCCCGGGCAAAATTAGTTGGGCGGCGGCTCCATATCAGCTCGCGAATTAGGGATTCCGATGCGCCGACAAAGAATATGTGCAGTGCCGCCACCCAGAAAAACTATACAGGCTGCCGCGTGGCTGGTATTTGACCTTGATCAAAAGCTGGCCGGGATCGTGGAAAATTTGCAAAAAAAGAGGCGCCCGGCAGCATCCCTTGGTCGATTCATCGTTTATTTCGCTGTTATTTCAGCTTGCGGTCAAGGAATTCCAGCGTTTGATTCCACAGGAAGGCACGAGTTTTTTCGCCGCGAATACCATGCTTTTTGCCCGGATATGTCATCAATTGAAACTGCTTACCGCTGTTTTGCAAAACCGACAGCAACTTAACCGTATGGTCAAAAAACACATTGTCATCTGCCATACCATGCATCAGCAGCAGATTACCGCCCTTAAATCCGTCTGCATATTTAAACACGCTGGTGTCGGCGTAAACATCGCCTTTTGCGTCCGGGTGGCCCAAATACCGCTCAGTGTATGCAGTATCATACAGCCGCCAGTCGGTAACCGGCGAAACCGCCACCCCGGCCTTATACACATCAGGTTCCTTGAACATGCTCATCAGGGTCATGTAGCCGCCGTATGACCAGCCCCAGGTGCCGATATTCCCGCCGTCCACATAGGGCAGGCTTTTTAGATAATTGGCACCAGCGACCTGATCTACCACTTCAACTGTTCCCATGGCATTTTTCACATGGCCTTCAAACTTGAGGCCCCTGTTCCACATACCGCGGTTATCCAGAACCATCACCACATAGCCATTGCGAGCGAGTATCTCATTGAAGTTAACTTCCCATGCGTTGCGAACCCGCTGCCCGTGCGGGCCACCGTAAGGTGCCAGTATTGCAGGGTATTTCTTGCCCGCTTCCATTGTGTGGGGCTTCAACAGGCGGTAATAAAGCGGTGTGCCGTCTTCCGCCTCAATAGTGCCAAATGACTGGTCAGGCGCACCATCCAGATAACGGTGATACGGGTGACTGGCATCCAGCTTGTTGGCAACAATGGTTGACTTGAGGCTGCCGTCCGCAAGGCTTTTGATCGTCACTTGCGGCGGCTGTGTCGGGCTGGAGAAATTGTCGATATAAACATCAGCACCAACAGTGGCGTCGTGCCACCCGGCCTCAATGCTAATGCGAGTAACCGCACCGCCAGCCAAGGGCACCGAATATAGATGCTGCTCGATCGGGGTATCCTTAAAGCCCGTGAAATAAATCACACCGGCGGCTTCATCAATTTTACTGATCGCGGAAACAACCCAGTCACCGGATGTGATGGCAGTTGCCTCGCCGCCCTCGATTTTACGGCTGACAATATGTCGGAACCCGGTGGCTTCGCTGGTGCGCACCATAGTTTTACCATCGCTCAAAAATCGCATATTATTATCAAGATTAACCCAAATATCCGACTTTTCGGTGAGAAAAACCGACGACTTACCGCTCAGGTCCGCTATCAAAATATCCAGCCGGGTTTGGCTTCTGTCCAGGCGCTGAACCGCGATTTTTTTGCTTCCAGGCAACCAGTTAACCCGCGCCAGATAAATATCAGTCTCCGTACCCAGATCAACCCAGTTAACACCCTGATCTGCAACAGAAACAATGCCCAGCTTCACAAGCACGTTGGCACTGCCCGCTTCGGGATAGCGCTGTTTCAGCGCAACCACGCCGCCGTCTGGCTGAACCTCATAACGGTCCTTTACAAGCACACCCGATTCGTCGAACTGCTCAAACGCAACACGGGTCTCGTCCGGCGACCACCAATAGCCGGTAAAGCGTCCCAACTCTTCCTGCACAACAAATTCCGCCATGCCGTTGGCAATGGTGTCGGTCGACCCGCTGGTTAATTTGATCTCCGCGCCGGTTGACACCTCAACAGCGTAAAGCTCGCGCTCACGTACAAAGGAAACATAGGTGCCATTGGGGCTGAATTTAATGTCGGTCTCAAATGCTGCGGTGTCAGTCAGGCGCTTCACATCGCCGCCAACAGGCAACACATAGATATCGCCGCTGATCGGAAACAACAGGGTTGAACTGTCCGCGGACCAGAAATAGCTGATGATGCCGGTTTTGCCGGTGATGGTGCGGTTGCGTTCGCGCCTCGCTTTTTCTTCTTCGCTCAGAACCTCGCTGCCACCGCTCAGTAAAATGCCTGAATCAACCAGCAGGCTCGACGCGCCGGTTTCAATGTCAAACTCCCACAAATCAAGCTGTGCCGCGTTTGCCGCTTTACCTTGCAGGAAGGTAACCCTCCGGCCATCGGGGGACATTTTCAGCCCCTGCACACTTGCGCCGTTAATGGTGGGGCTGCCCTCCAGGCGTTCAATTGTAAATTCTTCCGCAACCGCAGGCGCGGACACCAACAGAACAGCAAAAAGGGCCGTCTTAATCCGGTCCGTTATTATCATGAATATTTCCCTATCGAATTATCAAACTGTGACCTGAGACCTTTCTAACCGCTTTCAAAGCCGTGGCAACAGGTTTGCCGTTCAGATTACAGGCAAGCCATGCCTACCGTCGGCGCGCAACATGCGAAAAGCACTCTATTAGAAGGGGTTAATCGTATATCCCTGCTGCTGCAGCAGCGCGTGTGCAGTCATGGCTGACACCGCCATTTCAACTCGGGGCAGCAGATCTGCGGCTTTGACATTCTGGTATGACGCTGACTGCCCGCACACGATCACCCTCACCTGATTGGCCAGCAGTGTCTCAATCAATTCGGCGTTGATATTGTCGCCGCCGTACACCGCGTCGTTGGTTAAATCGAGAACCGCAGGGCCGTGAACAACCACTGCAAGCTTCATATTTTCAGGTGCGACCCCCGCGGCGGCGTGCATATTTAAAAACCGGGCCGCGCTATCAAAGTTGCGGTTGATGGTGCCTTCTTTACCGCGCTTGGTCACATCAAAGGCGACATTGAAAATAGTATTTTGCGGCAGCGTTGCCGCCCCGGGCACCAATGTCACAGGGCCGTAATCCGGTATCAATGGACCGGTTTTAAAATCATCCGGACCCGCAAGCGATGGCAAAGTCATCACACCTGTTATCGCAAGTGCGATTAGTACATGCCTTAAATTCATCTGAAATTCCTCAATTATGTCGGTCGAAGTGTTGACCTATTTTTCACAAAGCCGTTTGAACCCGGCGGCAACAAACGGCACCATTCGCTCGTAGGCGGCGACCATATCTTCAGACTTGGCAACCCCTTCAGACAGTTGGTCGATACGACCCGTATGAGCAAAGGTCAGCGTCAACGCGCCGGACAGAAAATGGTAACACCAATATAAGTCAGCCGGGTCCGCGTTGGGCAACGCCTGTTTAAGCGCCTCCATAAATTTACGCACCAACGGATCAAAATATTTGGTCATCAATTGCCCGCCCCATTCGAACGAGCTGTTCACTTGCGCGACCAATTCAAAATAATGCCGCCAGCCCTCGTCTTCCTGGTAACCATGCGCCAGAAGCGGCTCCAGAAAAGCATTGATAATCGCTTCGACGGTCGGGCCATCTTTCCCGGCTTCAGTTTTACAGCGCTCCAGCGCCGCCAAGCGGGTTTCGTTTAAAACCTCGGCGCGGCGCAGCAGCACGGCATCAAACAAGCCACGTTTGTTGCCGAAATGATAACTGGACAGGGCAAGGTCAACATCGGCGACCTCCGCGACCTTACGCATGGAAACACCTTCAAAGCCATGCTTGGCAAACAGCGCTTCTGCAGCGTCCAAAATACGGTCTTTACGTTTGGTTTTAATCGGTGTCATACAAACTGCCAATGCTGGTTCTTACTTACCCTTTGATATTATTAGCCAAAACAGTCCGCAGGGCAATTGCCGAATTAAAAAATTCATTGATCGTTGAATTTTATGTTGACTTTCAACGCATGTTGAATTTTATTGTTGATGAATTGGACTGGTGTACGGATTTGGAGTCCGCGCCAACCTACGCCCAATCGGCCTCGGAGGAGAGAGAAATGAATTCGTATAAAATAACACGTGCAGCATTATTGGCAGGTGCAGGAATAACTGGCCTGCTGATTACCGGACAGGTGGCGGCACAAGATGACGGTCAGGCAGTTGTGTTGGAAGAAATTAAAGTTACAGCAAGGCGCCGCAGCGAAAGCCTGCAGGATGTGCCGATTGCCGTATCAGCCTTCACTGGTTTGGAATTAAACAAGCTGGGTGCAACAGACATTACTTTCCTGGCGCAAACAACGCCCAACACAACGCTTGAGGTGTCCCGGGGTACCAACACTACCCTAACCGCCTTCATTCGCGGGGTCGGACAACAAGACCCGGTTGCCGGTTTCGAAGCAGGTGTCGGCATCTATCTGGATGACGTCTATCTGAACCGCCCGCAAGGCGCAGTTATGGACATCTACGACGTAGAGCGTATCGAAGTTCTGCGCGGCCCCCAAGGCACCCTATACGGGCGCAATACCATTGGCGGCGCGATAAAATATGTCACCAAACGGTTGGGCGACGAACCGACCCTAAACCTTCGGCTACAAGGCGGCACATACGGCCAGCATGATATTATTGCCTCCGCAGAAGTACCAATCAGTGACACCGTTCGCTTTGGTGGCTCCATCGCCTATATGAAGCGCAATGGTTACGGTGAAAACCGCAACACCGGCGCGGAACATTACGACAAAGACCTGTTGGGTTTCCGTGGCAGCGTCGAGTTTACGCCGTCCGATGACCTGTTTATCCGCATTTCCGGTGATTATCTGAAAGACAAATCCAACCCCAAATCTGGCCACCGGCTGATCCCGGGTCTGTTTGGGGGCGCGCCAATTCTGGACGATGTATTTGACACCCGCGCCGGGATCGAAGGCAAGAATGAGGCTGACCAATACGGCGTCACCGGCCTGATCGAATATCAGGTCAATGACAAGGTGACAGTAAAGAACATTCTGGCCTACCGCGAAGACGACAGTTTCCAACTGATCGACTTTGACAGCCTGCCAACCATCGATGTGGACGTGCCAGTCCGCTATAAAAACGACCAGTTCAGCGAAGAATTCCAAATCCTTTACACCGACGATGCCGTTAGCGGCGTTTTTGGTTTCTATTATCTGGACGCCACAGCGTTCAACGAGTTTGATGTGGTTCTGGGTGCGGTGGGTGACCTGATCGGCCTGCCCGGCCTTAACGCCAATACACTCGGCGACGTGAAAACCGAAACCTGGTCGGTGTTCGGTGATTTCAGCATTGATCTGGACAATGCCTTTGGCATGGATAGCAATCTGGAACTTAACATTGGTGGTCGCTACACCGAAGACGAGCGCACATCTACCATCCTGCGGCGCACCTTCATCGGCGGCAATTCAGAAACTTTTGGCGGTAACGCGACCCTTATTGCCACCACATCCGACTTCACCGGGTCGCAAAAATACAAAGACTTTACGCCGCGTGCCAGTCTATCGTGGCAGCCAAACGACGACCAGACGATGTATATTTCATACAGCGAAGGCTTCAAAGGTGGAAGTTTCGACCCACGCGCACAAAGCACAGCTGCGCCCGACCTGAACAATGACGGCGTAACTTCTGACGCCGAGATTTTCCAGTTCATCAACTTTGATCCTGAAAAAATCACAACCTACGAAGCTGGGGTAAAAACCAACTGGGCTGATGGCCGGGTTACCACAAACCTCGCGGTCTTCTACAGCGACTATACAGATGTCCAGATACCCGGATCCATCGGCGTTGATACAACCGGTGACGGCATCAACGATAGCTTCTCGGGCATTACCACCAATGCGGGCGCTGCTGACTTTTTTGGTGTCGAATTTGAAGGAAAAGCAATTCTGGCGCAAGACACCGGGGTGCAGGGCGACAGTCTTGTCGCTGATTTCTCGCTCGGCTGGATTGATGCCGAATATGACGAGTTCATCATCGCAGTAACCGACCCTGGTACCGGCGTTACGGCGCTGCAAGACGTGTCTGGTGAGCGGGTTATCCAGAATACACCGGAGTGGAGCACCAACGTGAGGATGACGTATAACCGGCCCACGGAAATGTTTGGTGCACCCGGCACGCTATCGTTCCTTGGGGGCTGGTCCTACAAGAGCCTGACCCACCAATTCGAGGTTTCGAACCAGTTCCTGGACCAACCCGGTTATTCGCTTTTTGATGCCAGCATCGTTTGGATATCTGACGATGGCCGCTACGAGTTCGGCGTTCACGGCAAAAACCTGACCGACAAGGAATATAAAGTTGCGGGCTATAATTTTGCCAATGCCACCGGTACCGCATCGACGCTGGGCCTTGAGGGAATTGCTTCTGCCTTTTACGGTCCGCCGCTGACAGTAACTGCAACCATAGGCGTTCGGTTCTAGCCACTGGCACAGGCACAGGCACTGGCAACCCAGGCGTTTGGCCGGAGGGAACTCCCCAGCAGTCTTCCCCTGCTCTCTCCGGCCACAAACCGACCAGCGAAATTCCTCGCCATGCAAAGGATCGTCAAATGACAGCATTTGATAACCATGCTCCTTTATTGCCTGAAATCCTGTCGTTGCACGGCAAATGGAAAGGCAGCAAACCCGCCTTGGTGTGCGGCGAAGAGGTTGTTTCCTGGGCACAGTTTGACCGAGCCACCAATAGGCTTGCCAACCGCCTGAATGCGGACGGCATCGGCCGCGGGCACACAGTTGGCGTGTTGATGAACAACAGCCGGGAAATGGTTGAAGCCCTGATTGGCACTATGAAAAGTGGTGCCTGTTCAGTGCCGCTTAATCTATCAGTGTCCAACGGTGCCATTGCTGCCATGCTGGAAGATGCCGATGTATCGGCGATTTTCGCCAGTCCTGACCAGAAAATCCGCATAACAGAGTTTCTCGAACAGAACCCGGCTGTGGCATGCATCAAGGCAGGCCCGGAATTTGAAGCCTATAAAAACGGTACAAGCGACGCCTTTCCCGCGGCTGAAATCGAAGACAACGACCCACTGAATATTATATACAGCTCCGGCACCACAGGCATGCCCAAGGGCATTGTGCAAACCCACAAAGGGCGGCGCGATTGGGCTTATGATCTCAGTATTGCCCTGCGGTACACCAGTGCGTCGCGCACCCTGTTCACCATCGGACTTTATTCCAACATTAGCTGGGTCGGCATGCTGTGCACCCTGCTGGCTGGCGGCACAATGGTTGTGCACCAGAGCTTTGATGCCGAAGCAGCCTTAACCGTGATTGCAGACCAGAAAATTACCAATTTCGCCATGGTGCCGATCCAGCTGCAACGATTGTTGGAAGTGCCCGACAGCGGCAGTTTCGACCTTGGCTCGGTTCAAGCGGTGATGAGCTGCGGCTCGCCCCTGCACGCAGACCTGAAACAAGAGTTATTTCTACGCCTCGGCGAAACCACGGTGACCGAGCTGTTTGGCCTGACCGAGGGCGTGATCACAACGCTGGACCCCGAGGAAGCGGCTGGGCGCATGGCTTCGGTCGGCAAGCCACTTATTGGCACTGACATCAAAATAGTCGGCGACGACGACAAGGAAATGCCTGCCGGTCAAGCCGGTGAAATTGTTGGCATTGGCCGCATTATCATGCCTGCCTACCTGAACCGGCCCGACGCCACAGCCGAAGCAACCTGGGTAGGACCAGATGGCCGCGCATGGCTGCGCACCGGCGATATTGGCCAGCTGGACGATGACGGTTACCTGTATGTGGTCGACCGAAAGAAAGACATGATCCTTTCAGGCGGGCAAAATATCTACCCGCAGGACATTGAAGCGGTGCTGATAACCCACGCTGCTGTCAACGATGTGGCGGTTATTGGCGTGCCCAGCAAAAAATGGGGGGAAACCCCGCTGGCGGTAGTGGTGCGCGAGCCCGGCGCCACGGAAAATCCGGACCCAATATGCCAGTGGACCAACTCAAAGCTGGGAAAACAGCAGCGATTATCCGCAGTTATTTTTGCAGAAAACTTGCCAAGGAACGCAAATGGCAAAATACTGAAACGAAAGTTGAGGCAAAAATACAAGGACTGGGCAGATGGCTGACTTTACCGACGAATATTTCACCAATTCCGACGGACTGAAGCAACATTACCGCGACTATAACAGCGTCCCGGACGGCGCGCCCACAGTCTTGTGCATGGCTGGGTTGACCCGAAATGCAAAAGATTTCGCCTGTATTGCTGACCATCTGGCGGACCGATGCCGCCTGATATGCGTCGAGCAGCGCGGGCGCGGCCTCTCGGACTGGGACCCGGACCCCACACGTTATGCACCTGTCACTTACGTGGGCGATATGATGACCCTGCTGGCGCATTTGGGCCTGGAAAAAATCATCACCATCGGCACGTCGCTAGGCGGGCTGATGACAATTATGATCAATGCAATGCACCCCCGTGTCATCAAAGCAGCCATCATCAACGATATTGGCCCGGAGATCGACCCGGCGGGTATCGCACGTATCAAATCCTATGTGGGTGTGGGTACTCCGCCGACCACATGGGACCAAGCCGTCGCGGCTGTCAAAGCCGCTAATCCGGGCGTTTACCCCAACTTTACTCATGATGACTGGGTCAATTTCACCCACCTGTTGTTTGTCGACGAAGACGGCAAACCGGTGGTGCAATATGACCCTGCCCTTAGGCAGAATTTCGATAGTCAGGACGATCAGTCCGCACCGGACCTGTGGCCGATTTTTGGATTGATGCATGCCGTTCCCATGGTTGTGCTTCGGGGTGAGTTGTCTGATATTCTGGCGGCGGATACGCTGGAGCGGATGGCGCGCGAACACCCTGATCTGAACGCGGTCACGGTGCCGGATGTGGGGCATGTTCCGCTGATGAAAGAAGCGATTGTCCATGAGGCAATCGACGCCCTGATCGATCGTTTTTTGTAAAACCAGCGGCCTTTTCGCCGCAAAAAACCCAAAAATTAGAATTATACTGGCTAAATTCGGCATTAAACTGGGCAGATTCAGAACCGAACTCGCCTTTTTCAGAATAAAAGTCGCCATTTTGAGAGCCCACCCATGCTTTTTGCCAGTGACCTGACCTTTTTACTGGACAGGCAATTTCGCCTGTGGCATCGCTTTCGACTTGTAATAAAGTTACTGAGGCGTTGCCGTGAGTGAAATTAAATTACCCAAATCCGATGCCCTGCCCATTTGTGCCGGCGATGTTTATGCGGCAGAAAAATCCATCAACGATGCAGTGGTTCGAACGCCGCTGAACCGGTCGATAACCCTGTCGGCCATCACCGGGGCTGATTGCTACCTGAAATTCGAGATTTTCCAGTTCACTGCCGCCTACAAGGAACGCGGCGCGCTCAACCGCCTGTTGTCGCTGCCCAAGGACACCAAGGGCGTTATCGCGGCCTCGGCAGGCAATCACGCTCAGGGCATCAGCTACCATGCGGGGCGGCT
>JAJFIT010000012.1 GCA_021774775.1 Alphaproteobacteria bacterium
GCCCTAGTTATCCTAGAATGCAATTCGTTAAACGCTGGTAGGGGCGCTGTCTGTGGCTATCTTTATTAATATCGCACTATACGGGGCAACGATCTTTGTCGTTATCTATGCTATCTCGCGCTTTTATCTACGCGGCCGCGATCTGTCTGCCCACGACACCCCTATCCCGGTCACATTTGATAGCCCGGCCCCTTCCACTGCCGCCAACGGCGTCACCGACTATTTGCTGGAACGCATGGCGGTACCAGAAACATTGGCAGAAACCCGGAACCGTTTTAACGAGATGGGATTATCTCGTGAATTTGATTGCACATTCGCCCCCGCAACAGCCGACCACAGCGGCTTGTCGGTGCCCGGCGAATGGACCATCGTTGAAGGCGCTGACCCGGAAAAACGCCTGCTGTATATCCACGGCGGTGCCTTCATGCTTGGCAGTCCGGTCAGCCACCGCCCGATCATTGCCAACATTGCCAAACGAACCGGTTGCGCCGTCTTTGCACCTGACTATCGGTTGATGCCTGAAAACAAGCGCAAGGCCAGCATCGCCGACAGCCGCGCCGCCTACCAGTGGCTGCTCGAAAATGGGCCCCACGGCCCGTCACAGGCTGATAAAATCTCCGTTGCCGGGGACAGTGCAGGCGGTAACCTGACCCTTTGTCTGGTAAACTGGCTACGCGACGGCGGCCACCGTATGCCGGATGCTGTTGTTGCCCTGTCACCTGCCACCGATAGTACGGCGTCGGGCCCCAGTATCCGCGGCAACCTGAAAACCGATCATATGCTGCGCCGGCTGGCAACGCCCATGCTTAAAGTGCCTTCGTGGCTTCTGATGTGGATCATGTGGGCAACAAACCGCATCAGACCCTCATCCAAGCTCATCTCGCCCTTGCATGATGACCTCGGTGGCTTACCACCAACACTTATCCACGCCAGCACGACCGAAATCTTGTATGACGACGCCAAGCGCTATACCAATAAGGCTGTATCGCAGGGTTCGCCGGTCAAACTGCAGACCTGGACCCATTTATGCCATGTGTGGCAAATGTTCGACGAGATGCTGCCAGAAGCGAGCCATGCGTTCGATGAAATTGCCGCCTTCATGCGCGAGCATGGTGTAACCAAATAAATTTATCGCAGCATGGGTTGAACCCTTCAATATTCTGAAATGGGCACCATTCGCGGCACCACCTTCTGGCCAGCGGTTATGATCGGGGTTGGCGACAGATCAGGCACCGTATCTGCCGGTAAATACGCCGACATCATCGCGGTGAAAGGCGGCGTGCTTTACAAAGAAAACGGTATGCCTGTCTAAGCTGCGCTGGCCCAGCCATTAACGCGCCTAAAACGCTAAAACCACTTGAGCCTTTTGAAGACAAGAACCTGAACCGCCACAATGCCCACAAGAATGCCGCCAAAAATGGCAAAGGCATAGTCGTTTTCAGCGCCAGGTATGCCGCCAACGTTGATGCCCAACAGGCCGGTCAGGAACCCGAGCGGCAGGAATATTGCGGCGATTACGGATAGTACATACATATTTTTGTTAAGCCGGTCCGACAGAATGGCCGTCAATTCGTCCTTGATGATCTGCGCACGCTCCCGGATGGCGTCCAGATCGTCTACATAGCGTTTCACACGGCTGAAACTTTCCTGCAAATGACGGCGATGGCGCTGGTTAAGCCACGACATTTCCGATGCATACAGCTGCAAAATCACATCGCGCTGCGGTGCCATATAACGACGAAACACAATCGCCTGCTTTCGCACGCCTACGATGCCTTCGCGCTGCACCGCATCAGCTGTTTCCAGCACCGCTTCTTCGATGTTATCGGTCGTTTCATCAAGGTTAGCGAGCACAGGCTCAAACCGGTTGAACATCTTCGCTACAAGCTGCGCGATAAACTCACCCGCGTCCTTGGGGCCTTTGCCCTCCAGCAGCTTGCCCTCAATGTCTCGAACCGCCTGCAGCTTGCGCTTGCGCACGCTGACAATCCGGTGCGCATCTATCCAAAGCCGAATAGACACCATGTCTTCGGGCGCGGCGTCCTCGTTCAGGTTCACACCGCGCAGAAACAACAACGCGCCGTCATCAATTTCAGTGACGCGCGGGCTAGTTTCCTCGGCCAATAACGCCTCGGTTATAAAAGGGTCCAGATAGGCGATCTCGCGCTCCAGCCAACCACGGGTGTCAGGGTGGTTGCCGTCCAGATGAACCCAGGCAATTTCCCTGGCTTTCAAATGCGCGCTAATATCAGTGTTGGCTAGCGGCTTTGCCCCGCCCTGTCCGTCAAAATCATAGGCAAAAAGAATTGCATCGCTCATGACATGACCCCGCCCTTGTTTGTTCCGCCGTTTTCTGGCCCGCCCTTAAAGTGAACATCGCGCTGCGGGAAGGGAATTTCAATGCCGCTTTCATTAAACAATCGCCAAATAGATCGCATCACATCGCTTTGCGGCTCATAACGGCCCAGCGTTATGTCCGCGATCCAGAAATGCAGCAGCAGGTTAATTGAACTGTCGGCAAATTCGCGCATGTAACAGACCGGTTCAGGGCTAGCAATACAGCGCGGGTGCTCGCGTGCCGCTTGCAAAATCAGCTCAATGGCTTTTTCCACGTCGCTGGCATAGGAAACCCCGATCATAATCTCGATGCGGCCCTGATTGCTGGTATAGGTCCAATTGGTCACCCGATTGGTCATAAAATCTTCATTGGGAACCATAACCTCGCGGCTGTCAGGCGTTTCGATCAGCGTATAACGTGCGCCGGTATGACGGATAAACCCAAATGTGCCGTCATCCAGCTCAACCAGATCGTTATCTTCAATCGATTTTTCGAACAGGAGAATAATACCGCTGATAAAATTGGAAGCGATTTTCTGCAGGCCAAAGCCAAGACCGATACCAAGTGCGCCGCCGAATATAGTCAGCGTCGTCAGGTCGAAGCCCATGGTGTCCAAGCCAATGGTAATGGCGGCAAAATACACCAATATCTGCACGGTCTTGATAATCAATGACCGGTTGCTGGATTTCATCTTGCTTATTTTATTGAGGCGGTTTTCGGCAAATTCGGACACGATACCCGCGACCCAAAAAACCATAACCAGCGTAATAAGCGCCTTTAAAATCAGGAAGGCAGAAAAACGCATATCACCCAGATGAAAAGCAAAATTTTCCTTGTCCAAAATTACCCGGATTGGTTCCAGGTAATCCATAAACCCGAGCCCCAAAAAGGCGGCAACAAACACAAGGATCAGCAACTTGCTGACCCACGCGCGTGGCTTGATAAGGCGTAGAAAAAAGTTTTTCATGTGCTGTCCCCCTGCCTCAAAAAAGATACCGGATAAAGATATCTACAAAATCTACCGGGAATATTGCATGCCCGCAATCGGTTTAGGCATTTGATGATAATGATCAGCTTGCGCCGCAAGCATACATGCTTGTGCGCCGCGCCCAACTCCAGTAAGCTACTTGAACTTATTTTTGATGTCTCAAGCTTTGGAGATTTTATGCAGGACATTGCGGGAAACCGCTAGCTCCCCAACCCGGGAGCTGCTGAAACTGAAAGACCGTCTGGGCAATACGCCTGGCGGGCTTTTTACCTTCTTGTCCCATGAAATTGATATTCCATTGACCCAGTCCTGCTTTAAATGCCGCGATGGCTACCTTTTTCCTCAGGAAAATGCCCCCGCGCACATTGCCTTTGCGGCTTGACGGTACCAATGGTTTCCATACGAAAGCTTAAATAGATGGCACGCGACTATTCAAAATTTCTGCGTAACAAACCAAAAAACAGCCCAATAAAACACCTCGTAAAACGCCCCGTAAAACCCGCGCTGTCCACCCTCGATACGCTGGGCTGGCAACCCCATTTTTTCCATCAAATCAATCCAGACAGCGAAGCGGACATGTTGCCGGTTCGGGTCACCGAAGTGCACCGCAAGGGCTTGCATATTGTCGGTGACGGCATTGACACGCTGTTACCGCCAGACGGCGATGTCACGGTAGGTGATTGGCTGTTGGTTGAACCGACCCCGCCGCATTCAAACCGGCTTTTAGAGCGCAAAAGCCTGATAAAGCGCCGTGCGCCGGGCACCGACCGCAGGTTGCAACTGATCGCCGCCAATATCGATACCGCCTTCATTGTTTCGTCCTGCAACGCTGATTTCAACGTTGCCCGGCTGGAGCGCTATATTGCGCTGGCCTTTGAGGCGAACGTTTCCCCGGTTATTATTTTAACCAAACTGGATCTGTGTACGGAACCGGACGGCTATGTGCGGGATGCCAGTGCCATCTCGCCGCTGGTGCCGGTGGTTGCGCTGGATGCGCGCGGTAATGAGCCCAAAACCCAGTTGGCAATCTGGTGCAAACCAGGCCAAACCGTTGCTTTCATCGGCTCGTCAGGGGTCGGGAAATCAACGCTGACCAATGCGCTTTCCGGCACTGAGAGCATTGAGACACAAACCATCAGGGAAGACGATGCCAAAGGTCGTCACACCACCACCCGCCGCCAGCTGCATATTGTGCCGGGTGGCTGTTTGCTTCTCGACACACCGGGCATGCGCGAACTGCAAATGACTGACGCGGAAGGCGGCGTTGCCGCGGTTTTCTCCGACCTTGAGGCGCTGGCAAGCCGGTGCCGCTTCGGTGACTGCCAGCACGCGAGCGAGCCCGGCTGTGCCGTGCGAACAGCAATTGCGGACGGAACTGTTGATAGCGAACGGGTTCAGCGCTGGCACAAGCTGGCGGCGGAAAACAGGTTCAACTCCGCCACGCTGGCCGAGCGGCGCAGCAAAGGCAGGTCACTGAGTAAAAACATTCGCCAAATGAAAAAGCTGAAGGGAAAGTGAAGATGGAAAGCTAGACCAGAGGTAAGCCAACCAGGGCCAGCAATCAGGCGCCACTATTTACAAATTTAGTCAAAAACCTGCCATAATTTGCTGTGATAGCTTGGCCTCGCTATTTTGTTGGCGGGAAAGAATTCGATTCGGCCTTGTTTTTGAGGCTAAACAAATTGAGTGGAGACAGACTATGGCAGAAATTCTTGGTACAATTATTGATGACACCCTGACAGGCACCGACGGTGAAGACGAAATCAAGGGCCGCGCTGGCAACGACCTGCTTTCGGGCGGCAACGGCGACGACGAGCTGGAAGGCGGCTCCGGCAACGACACGCTTGCAGGCGAGGCCGGCGATGACGAGCTGGAAGGTGGCAGCGGCGACGATCAGTTGACCGGCGGCGCGGGCGCAGACGAATTCAAGATCGAAAGCGGCAACGACACCATCACCGACTTCAACGCGGCCGAGGGCGACCAGATCGACCTGTCCGAATTTGAAGCCATCACCTCACTTGACGACCTCACGGCGGTAGCGAGCGAAAGCGATGGCAACGTGACCTTCACGTTATCGGCGTCCGCCAGCCTGAC
>JAJFIT010000111.1 GCA_021774775.1 Alphaproteobacteria bacterium
ATCGCTTCCTGGTGTTTGAAAACCTTGTCATCAACGCCGCTTTGGCCCATAGCGCCTTTCAGCTTGCCCATGCCGGGCAGCATGCCAAGCACGCCTTTCATGCCACCCATTTTAGACATCTGCTGCAACTGGGTGCGCAAATCGTCCAGGTCAAAGGTGCCTTTGGCCATTTTCTTGGCGATCTTCTCGGCGTCTTCTTTCTCGATAGTCTCTGAGGCTTTTTCCACCAGACTGACCACATCGCCCATTCCGAGGATACGGCTTGCAACCCGCTCGGGGTGGAAATCTTCCAGCGCTTCCATCTTCTCACCGGTACCGGCAAGCTTGATCGGTTTGCCGGTAACCGCGCGCATGGAAAGGGCGGCACCGCCGCGGCCATCACCGTCCATGCGGGTCAGCGCCACGCCGGTGATCCCGATCTGACCGTCAAATTCCTTGGCCACATTCACAGCGTCCTGACCGGTCAGGCTGTCCGCCACCAGCAGGGTTTCAACCGGCGCAGAAATGTCCCGTACCGCTGCAACCTCGGCCATCAGGCTTTGGTCCACATGCAAGCGACCCGCAGTGTCCAGAATCAACACATCAAAGCCCTGAAGCTTGGCTGCGTTCATGGCGCGCCTGGTGATATCTGTTGGCAACTGGCCTTCGATGATCGGCAAGGTTTTTACGCCGATTTGCTCGCCGAGAATTTTCAGCTGTTCCTGGGCCGCCGGGCGGCGCACATCCAGCGACGCCATCATAACTTTTTTATTGTCTTTTTCCGTCAGTCGCTTGGCGATTTTGGCGCTGGTGGTGGTTTTACCGGACCCCTGCAGGCCAACCATAAGGAAGACCACCGGCGGCACACCGTGAGTGTTGAGGCCCTGTGCCTCAGCGCCCAGCATCGCGGTCATTTCATCGTTAACGATCTTGACAACCTGCTGGCCCGGCGTGACCGACTTCAGAACTTCATGGCCAACTGCTTTTTGTCTGACCGCCGCGACAAAATCCTTGACAACCGGCAGCGCCACGTCGGCCTCAAGCAAAGCAACCCGCACTTCGCGCAGCGCTTCGGTGACATCGCCTTCCTTAAGCGCACCACGGCGCTTCAGGCCATCAAATATACCACCGAGTCGATCTGAAAGATTGTCAAACATCTATAGGTCGTTCCTTGTTGATTCCGAAATGTATCAATAAAAACAATACACTGTAGCACCAGTGGGCGAAACTCGCTAACTGGTGGTCACCCCGCCTGCGGCGTCTTGGGTGGATTGTTCTATTTGGTTTCCTATCGGAAAGTGCCGCCCATTTAATGGGAGACGGGGCCGGTGTCAAGAAAAACCACCAGGGAAAGCCCCGCTGCGCTTTGGTCCAGCCTACCCGCCTACGGGTTTCAGCGACTGCTCTATCGCAGCATTGAGACGCGCGGCGTCGATTGGCTTGCCAACAATGGCCGCAACCCCATGCTCGCGGTATTCGGCTTCGCTGTCATCACCGGTGTTGGCGGTCAGAGCAATGATCGGCGTGCTGGCTTTTTCCGGTGCCAGGGCCTTGATGGCTTTTGTCGCAGCCACACCGTCCATCACCGGCATGCGAATATCCATCAAAATAACATCATAGGGGCCATCGTTTACCACCCGTTCAACCGCTTCTTTACCGTTACCTGCAATGGTCAGTGTCCAGCCATATTTTGTCGCGATTTTTTTGATCAGAAGCTGGTTAACTACATTGTCCTCAGCCACTAAAATGCGGCGCGGCTGCAGCACGGCAGACGCATCGGTATCGCCGGTTCCAGCGCCCTTCGGCGCATCAGTAACGGGAGCACTGGCCGCTATTACAGGCTTGCGAGACGGACCCGCCACCGGCAAGGTCACGTCAAAACTGAATGTCGAACCCTCACCCAGTTGGCTTTGCACAGAAACGGTGCCGTTCATTTGGTCAGCCAGGCCCTGACTAATCGACAGGCCCAGCCCGGCACCTTCTGCTTTACTGCTTGCTGTTGTGTCCAAGCGCTCGAAGCGTGCAAACAGTTTTTTCTGGTCCTCCGGCGCAATGCCCGGGCCACTGTCCTGCACACTGATATGCAGCGAGGCCATGCCTTGATCATCTGGTTTCGCGGTAACGTTCAGCGCGAGAATAATATCACCGCTCGATGAAAACTTAATCGCATTATCAAGCAGATTAAGTACAATTTGGCCAATCCTGACCGGATCACCAACCAGAGAGGTCGTTACTGATTTTGCGCCCACAACCGACAGCGTCAAAGACTTGCTTTCCGCTTTGCTGCGCAGCAGACCAGCAACATTTGTAATAACGGCAGACGGAGAAAAAGCCTGTGATGTCAGCTCTATTTTCCCGGCGTCCAGTTTGGCAATATCAAGCAGGTCATTAACAACCACCAGCAAGGTTTTGGCGCTGAACTGCGCGGCCTCAACCGCCTGGCGCTGGTCCTCATCGAGGTTGCTGTCCGACAAAAGATCCATCATGCCCAGCACACCGGTTAGCGGCGTGCGCAGCTCGTGCGTCGTGTTGGCCAGAAAAACATCCTTGGCGGCATTGGCCCGGTCTGCCGCCGCTGCGGACGCGCGCACTTCCTTGATATTATCCTGAATGCGTTTAGAAGCCTCAACCAATTTAGCCGCTTTGCTGCGGTTGGAAATAAGCAACCTTTCAGAATTGTATAGTGTGCGATAACGAAGCACAAAACACAGAATGGTTAGCGCCGCTGCAGCAATAAACATAAAGGCAAAATGGATTGTTTGCGGACCGGGAACCACCAGCAGAGCCGCAATATACAAGCCACTGCAAAGCACAAAAATAGAAGAAAAAGCTGCTGGCGACAGCGTAGCAAAGGAAAAGGCAAACAAAAGCAGGATGCCATTGGTTAACTGAATTTGTTCACCACTCAAAAATACATGGCTATAAACAGCCATTACCCCCAGCAATGCGACAGGCAAAAAAATCATATGGCTTTTCGCGGGCGGTATTTTATTGGCGCGAACAAGAAAAAAAACGACGCTGCTGGCAACCATGGCAACGATACTGGAACCCATCATCATCAACCGAATTTCGGCCACCAGAAAATAATAATGCGAGACAGTGATAAACGAATAATAGACAACCATAACCAGCGAAATACGCTTGAGCTGGCTCAAATATATGGTGTCCAGCCCGTGCTGAACCCTTAGGCCAGTATCAACCTCGTCAGACATTTCAGCGTTGTCATTTTGCATACGGTCTCCGTCAGCCAGCGAGGCTATCTTACCATATGCTTGGCAATGGTCTGATAAAAATCATCCAGCTTGATCGGTTTTGCAATCGATGCTGACATGCCCGCCGCCAGATAACGTTCAACATCATCGGGCATGCAATTTGCCGTCAACGCAATTATCGGGGTGTCTTTGTTCGGCCCACCGGCGGCTCGAATATTTTTTGTTGCTTCTTCGCCGTTCATCACCGGCATCTGGATATCCATCAAAATCATATCAAACGCTTTGGTTTCCGCCCGTTCAAAAGCCTGCTTTCCGTCCGTAACAAATTCGGACGACCACTGCACACTTTCGGTGAGTTTTCTGATCAGCATTTGATTAACCGGATTATCCTCGGCTACCAATATTTTCATTGGTTTTTCAAGGATAGATTCCACGACGAATTTATGGTCCTGCTCTCTGTTGCTATCCGCCGCAGGCTCGGTGCTTTTCTCAAGCTTGATATCAAACCAGAAACTGGAGCCACGGCCATAGCGGCTTTCCACCTTTATTGTCGACCCCATCAATTCCAGCAGTTCCTGACAAATTGCCAGCCCCAAACCGGTGCCGGAATGGCGCCTGGTTGACGAACTGTCCGCTTGCTCAAACCGGGCGAACAGGCGAATAATATCGTCCTCTGCAATGCCAACGCCGGTGTCCTCGATACTCAGACGCATGATCATGTCACCGGACGATTCCTCCAGAACCTTCGCCGACAGAACAACTTGTCCGTCCTCGGTAAATTTAACCGCATTCCCCAGTATATTGAATAAAATCTGGCGCAGGCGCGATTGGTCACCAACCAGTTGGGGTATCACGTCTTCCGGCAACTTTAGGGCCAACCCAACCCCTTTGGCTTTGGCGCCAACCGCCATCATTTCAGACACTTCAGACAGCAGGCGCGCCATATCAAAAGGCGCGTTAACCAGTTTCAGCTTGCCAGCACCCAGTTTGGAAAGGTCAAGAATATCATTGATCACAACGCGCAGGGTTTCCGCGCTGGTTTTGGCGGTGTTCAGATAATGCCGGTCTTCGGGGCGAAGCGGCGCTTTATCCAGCAGGTCAACCATGCCCATCAGGCCGGTCAGTGGGGTGCGCAGCTCGTGGCTCATATTGGCAATAAAATCGTCTTTGGCTTTGGCTAGCTGTGCTAGCTTTTCCGCGCGTTCCTGGTTTTGCAAATTCAACCGCGCCTGTTCTCGAATAGAGTTGTAGCGCACAACGAACCCACCGTATGACACCATCATTGCGCCAATGCCAACACCGATAAGTTGGGTGCTTTCCGACCCTAAAATACTATAGGCAACGGCGATATGAGAAATGGTGGCGAAGCCGGTTAAAAGCCAGAAAACCCACGGCAGCATGGACACCACGCTGAAGGCCATTATAAGCAGCAATCCACGCGACAAGGTATCTGGATCGCCGGTCAATACCACGTGGAAATAAACATTTAACACCATGGCAATCGAGATCGGGATCGGCGCCAAATAGATATTGCTGGCGTCTATTTTACCGCGCTTTTCCTGCACGTAGATAGCCAGCAACAAAATAACAACGGACGCATTTGACGCATGAAGCATCCAGGCCACATCTGCCGTTACCAGTAATATATCGCGCAAGATAACCAGCAGATAATAGGCAAACGTCAACGCCCACAGGATAAAAAACTGCCGGTAATACAACTCGCCGATGATCGCGCGCACACGCACCCGGTTAGCTGGATTGCTTTCGTCTAACTGATAGGGGGTATCCTGCGGATAGGGTCGTTTATCCGAAGATGATCCGTTATCCATCATGTTTCGATCTCAGCCAGTTTTTCGACACCCCTGTTTACAGTAATCTTAATAGCGGATATCCACAACGGCTAGCCTTAACAATAATCCTGGCAATTACCTATGGATGTTTGTTTGCACTTATTGGTATTGGAGTACCTCATTTATGTCTCAAATCGGCACAGTACAAAGCCGCCCACGGGCGCGCTACCAGGACGTTGGTCTTATTTTGGGGCCGATAGTTTTTATCCTGCTGGTGCTGACAGATAAGCCTGACGCAATAAGCCTGGACGCATGGCATGTTGTGGCGGTGGCGGCCCTGATGGCAGTTTGGTGGGCTACCGAGGCCATCCCGGTTCCGGCAACCAGCATGGTGCCGCTGGTGCTGTTTCCCATGATGGGCATCTCCAGCGCCCGCGAGGCATCAAACCCCTATACCGATCCGGTCATTTTTCTGCTGCTTGGCGGGTTCATCGCCGCGATGGCGATGCAACGATGGGGCTTGCACCGGCGTATTGCGCTGAACATTCTGGCGCGCGCAGGCGGCCACCCCGCCGCGCTTATTGGCGGCTTCATGATTGCCAGCGCCTTATTGTCCATGTGGATTTCCAACACCGCCACAACCCTGATGATGGTGCCCATAGCCCTCAGCGTTGCTGAAACTGTGCTCGGCGACAAGGTTTTTGAACACCGCTTTACCATCGCCCTGCTGATTGGCTGTGCCTGGGCGTCATCCATTGGCGGCCTTGGCACTATCATCGGCACGCCGCCCAATGCCTTTGTTGTCGCTTTCATGGAACAGGAAACCGGCACCGCAATCAGCTTTCTTGACTGGATGCTGTTCGGGGTGCCAGTGGTTCTGGTCATGGTTCCAGCGGCGTGGTTTGTGCTGACCAAAATCGTATTTCCGCTAAAGGCCGACGAAGCCAAAGGCGGAGACGCAGTGATAAATGAACAGGTTGATGCCCTGCCAAAAATGAGCACAGCGGAACTGCGCGTGTCACTGGTTTTCGGTGCCATGGCCATATCGTGGATATCTGTTGAAACCGTCAAAAAACTGGATGGCTTTGAGGGCTTCAGCAACATGGTGGTTGCGGTTGCGGGCGCGCTGGCCATGTTTCTTATTCCGGCCAAAACTGAAAAACGTGACCGGTTGCTTGACTGGGAATCGGCAGTAAAACTGCCGTGGGGCGTGATTTTATTGTTCGGCGGCGGCCTCAGCCTTGCGGCAGCGATTAAGAAAACCGGACTGGCGATCTGGATCGGCGAAAGCATGTCGGCGCTGGCGACCGCACCGCTG
>JAJFIT010000112.1 GCA_021774775.1 Alphaproteobacteria bacterium
TCCTTGGTAAGCTGTATGGCGGCGGCCACACTGAGGACGTCATCCTGTGTGACAGTGTTTTGGAATATTCTCAGTTTTATCAACTGGTACCGTGCCTGCACCAGCATGTCTGCCGCTAAATCCCGCAGGTTGTGGTCTCCATGCCCAGCGACAAGAATACCTTCACTGGCAACCGCAAGATTGGCCCAGTCTTCCACCACATGCAGCAACAGCAACAGGTCGAAAAGCAGATCAGGCGCTGCCTTATCGCCAACAACAATTCGATCAATCTCCAGCCCTCGAATCGCCCCGTGATCCTCCGCGCTCAACAAAGCAAGCCGGTACCTTAATCCCAGAATAGACAAGCGGTCGGCAGGCGACAGGTCATCCAGCCTTGTCCGGTCAAGAGCGGCAATAACCGGTTGTCGGCGCGGCCTCTTGAAAGCTTGTTTCCAGGCGAAACCGGTTGGACGGTAATAGCCGGATGCGACATAGCGGCGATCATAGCGCCGCGCGCGAACGGCGAGGCGCAAAAAATCCGCGACACCGGTTGCCCGGTCCATCGACCATCCAAAAAAATAGAGCGATAATTTCTGTCGCCAATACATGCGGAACCCTGTTTCCGACCAACCCCAAATCAACCGCAACAGCGACAGAAGCTAGGGCTATAGTCAATTAATTTCCTCACAGCAACCATGATAGTAACCATAACGCAGGGCCTATGCATCCACCAACCAAATCGGCCAGATGGACGGTCATATTATTGCTCACACCTTTACAAGCAAACCCTTTACAAGCCACTCTGCGCCTGTTCAGATACGCCCAACCAGAACGCAAGGAAACTATCATGGCTCGAAATATTGTGTCGCTATTATCCGCCGTCACCCTTGTCGCGAGTACGCTGCTGGTGCCCACCCTGTCGCCCCCGGTGTGGGCCGATGATGAAATCGATAATCCTGATATTGAAAACCCGACCCGTTTTGTACGCGAAAAATCCGGTCGCTTCGGCGGACAATCACTGAACTATACCACGGTGGCCGGGGATACCTTCATTCGCGGCAAAGACGGCGAGCCCACCGTCACCTTTTTCTCCATGGCCTACATCAAGCAAGACGTGGATGACCCAGCGACCCGGCCTGTTACCTTTGTTTTCAACGGCGGCCCCGGCTCTGCGTCCATGTGGCTGCATATGGGCGTATTGGGTCCCAAACGCGTCGATATTTCTTCTGACCCGGAAGACGACGGCGCGCCGCCCTACCGCACGGTTGATAACCCCGCCACCATACTTGATGTCACTGATCTGGTTTTCATCGACCCGGTTGGCACCGGCTTCAGCCGCGCGCTCGACGGCGAAGACCCCCGCAAGCACTGGGGCGTGAAAGAAGACGCCAAATCTGTCGCCGCCTTTGTGCGTCAATGGATTGACGACAACAACCGTTGGAACAGCCCCAAGTTCATCGCCGGGGAAAGCTACGGCACCGTGCGGGCGGCCGTGATGGCTGACCGGCTAACCAACAACCACAACATCGGACTGAACGGCGTTATCCTGATTTCTGCTGTGCTGGATTACCAAAACAGCCGCATACAGGACGGTAGCATCATGAGCTATGTCTCGTTTCTGCCTAGTTATGCCGCCACCGCCTGGTACCACAACAAACTGCCGAACAAGCCTGCGAACCTGCAGGCATTCCTGCAGGAAGTACGGGACTTTGCCCGCACTGACTATGCCGCGGCACTGATTGAGGGCAACCGCATGAGCCCAGCGCGCGAGGCGGCTATGATCGACCGGTTGCACGGCTATACAGGGTTGAAGAAAAGCTACCTGAAAGCCAGCAATATGCGCATTCATGTGTTTCGGTTTTTCAAGGAACTGATGCGCGACGAAGGCAAAGTTGTCGGACGGCTGGATAGCCGTTATTTGGGCGAGGAACCCGATGCAGCCGGAGAGTTTTTCCTCGGCGACCCCTTTGCCTATGCCTCTGGCAATGCCTTTACGGTTGCCATCAACGACCACCTGAAAAACTTCATGGGCGTCAAGCTGGACAACCGGCAATATAACACCTCAGCGCGCGAGGAAAGCCGCTGGCGCTGGAACTGGAACATTTGGGGCAAGCGGGTACCCAACGGCGGGCGCATCGTCAATGTCATACCAAATCTGGGCAAGGCCATGCGCCGCAACAAGGATATGCATATTCTGGTGACCAGTGGCTACTATGACTTTGCAACACCTTTTTTTGGCGCTGAAAATGCGCTCGCTGAAGTTGATATCCTGAAAGACCGCGTGCATTACACCTATTATGAAGCCGGGCATATGATGTATGTGCACGAGCCATCACGGGTGCAGTTTTTAGACGATGTCCGAGCTTTTATTAAGCAGTATGACCACCAGTAACACCATTGTCAGTAACCCGACCGGCGATTAGCAACCACTGTAAGCAGTTGCACCGACTTTGGCGGGCTTACGGCGTTTGTTTTTTGCCGTCTGTTTGATCGGCGGCAACTTAACCGTGATGCTGGTGCCAACACCCTGTTTGGAATCGATTTGCAGCTGGCCATCATGCAATTCAATGAATTTATTCACCAGGGCAAGTTGAAGGGCGGCACCTTCATGCGAGCGCGCCACCAAACTGTCAGAAACTTCAAAGGGCGATGTGGCAAGCGCAATGTCCGCTTCCTGCATGCCCGCGCCGCTGTCTTTCACTGTCATCACTGGTCGACCGTCTGACTGCTGTGACATCACCAGCGATACTTTTCCGTAGTCGGGGGAAAGTTTAATCGCGTTTGACAGCAGGTTCAGCAGTACCTGCGTCAGCATACGCCTGTCTGCAACCACAACCATGTCTGCAGAAATTATCGTGCTAAAGCTAATATGCTTTGTCTCCGCTGCGCCGCGCGACATGGCAACACATTCACGCACAAGCGCACGCAGGTCCACCGGTTCCCGGCGCAACCGCATTTGGCCTGATTTTGCTTTGGTGAAATCAAGAATATCGCTGATATTGTCGTGCAGTTGTTTGCTGCTGCTATTGATTGCGTCCAAATAGTCTTTGTAGCGATCAGCGCCCAGCTTGCCGAAAGTTTCAGCGTGCATCAACTCACTGAACCCCATAATGGCGTTCAAGGGCGTGCGCAGGTCGTGGCTCATATTGGCCAGAAAATCACTTTTCGCTTTATTAGCCTGTTCCGCGTGCCTGGCAGCCTCGGAAAGCTTCTCATTCATTGCAACCAACTCGGCTTCAGCGGCCTGCCTGCGTTCAATTTCATGCTTCAGTCCAGTGAGTTCCCGCGTTGACGTGATCGAGCCAAACCCAACCAGACAAACGCCCGGAACATAGCCAAACAATACAAGCAACAAATGAGGAACCGCGACCGAGGCAGGCGTGTCGGCGACTTCCGTCATGGTATGAAAGCTATAGTCCACCGCCCAACCGAACGACAACAACAAGCAGCCAAAAATGATTTGCACTTGACCGATACCCAAATGACGCCCTGATTCGGAGCGAAAAATCATCGCCGCCGGCATCACTGAAACAAACAGGAAGAACAATAGCTCCGGGTTTAGATGTGGCACGCATCTTCTCCTAAAACCATAGAAGACCGGCCGCTTGCGTCTGCGGATTCACCTGCGTCCCTATGGTAGTCCTGCCGGTATTGTTCCCGCATTTCTTGTTTTTTACAGGTCCGGCATTGCATTTTTTTTCACAACCTGAACTGAGCCTGATTCGCCTTAATGTAGTAAAATGAATCTTGACTGAAAAGTCAATTTTAATCGAGTTGTAAGATTTTTGTATTAAAAACAGTTAGTAAACAATTTTACCTGTCACAAAATAGAACACTCAATAGTTGTATTTTATACGAGTTGTAAGTAGGCAATTCAACGAGGCGGCATCAAACACTCTTGGCCGATCCCGATTGAACCGCTATCAAAACAAAAGACGCCGATACGCCTCTGTCAAGCCCACTGAAAGGACGACTGTTGCCGAAACGCGCAAAATCCCCTGTTATGTTTTCCAGAGCAGTAAATATAAGGGTACTTTACATGTGGCCGTTGTGGATAATTGCGCTCGGTACGTCCGGCAAATCTTTCGTTGGTAACCCGGTGATTGGCTCTCGGCTGCTGAACACCCTCGGTCTCCACATCCTGCGCGTGCTCATTGGCCGAATAGTCACCTGGGTTCGATGGCTTCTGCTAACGCCCCTTGTCGACCGCGCCCTGCGACGCAATCTGCATAGAGATGGCTTCGCTATCGTGCCTGATTTCATCAGCCCGGGCCAAATTGCCGCGATCCGCGCAGAGGTAAAAGCCCACACGGGCGAAACTCGCCAGATGCTGCAGGGCAACACCGCGACCCAGCGTATTTTACTGGACGCCGCAGCCCTACAGGACAAACACCATCTGGCTGCGCTGTGCCAAAGCAGGCGCTTTTTGCGCCCACTGAAATATGCAGCCGCCAAGCTGTCACCGCCGCTACTGTATGTACAGCGCATCCGAAATGGCATCAGGGAGGCTGGCGCGGATCCGCAGAAAACCATGCATGCTGACACCTTTCACCCAACGATAAAGGCCTGGCTGTTTCTCGAGGACGTCACGCCGGAAAAGGGGCCGTTCACTTACGTCAAGGGATCGCACAAATTGACAGCGGCACGCCTTCGGTGGGAGTATGGCCGCTCTCGCACTGCCGCTCGAACCCATGATGGCTACTCTGAAAAGGGTTCGTTTCGGGCGTCCCCTGATGATCTGACCGCAATGAATTTACCCGAACCAGCAGGTGTTTGCGCGCGCGCTGGCACACTAGTGATCGCCAATACCAATGGTTTCCATGGCCGCGGACAGGCGGAAGAAAACCAGTCCCGGCTTGAGATATGGGCTTACGCCCGGCCCAGCCCGTTCAACCCCCTGCCCGGCCTGCCGTTCCGGTTTGTCGGCGCACTGCAGTCAACGATCCTGAAAGCCTTCTGGCGCAGGAAAGACCGAACAGCCGCAGCGCGCAACAGCCGCGCAAGCTGGCATTTGATTGATGCGGCGCAAATGACCGACTTCGAATGACCTCAAGTTTGCCGGGCACACCAAAGGGCTAAGTCTTTATGGCACCACAATTTTGTTTGAAAATTTCCTGAAACCGTTATGCTGTGACCAAACACACACAAAGCCACCCGTTTGCTGGCCTTCCGGCAAAACAGGTAATTGATGAGAGACATGTATATGGCACACTCGGAACTTGCTGCCGTTGTCCTTGCCGCTGGACAGGGTACTCGCATGAAATCTGCGCTGCATAAGGTGTTGCACCCGGTTGGCGGCAAAGCGCTGGTGCGCCACCTACTTGACACCGTAGCCACGCTCGAACCTACCAGAACCGTTATGGTTATCGGTGACAACGCCGACCAGTTAAAGGCGGCCATCACCGGTGTTGAATTTGCCGTGCAGGACAAACAGCTGGGCACCGGCCATGCGGTGCGGTGCGCCATGCCTGCTCTTGAGGGCTTTGGAGGTAACATTCTGGTTCTGTACGGTGATGTACCCTTTGTTACCGCCGGGGCCATGCAATCCATGCTTGATACCATGCAGGCTACCGCCGATTGCGGTTTGGTTGTACTCGGTTTCCGCACGGATGACCCCGCTGCCTATGGCCGGTTGATTGTCGGGACGGACGGCGCGCTGGAGCGCATCGTTGAGTATAAAGATGCAAGCGCCAAAGAGCGCGCGGTTAATTTTTGCAACTCAGGCATGATGCTGATTTCGGGCGCACATGCCGCCGGATGGCTCGACGCGCTGACCTGCGACAACGCGGCAGGCGAATATTACCTGACCGACCTGGTGGCCATTGCCCGCGCCAGCGGCGCACATGTCGGCCACGTTGAAACCGCAGAAACTGACCTTATCGGCGTGAACAGCCGCGCTGAACTTGCCGCCGCAGACGCCGCCTTCCAGACCCGCGCACGCGCAGGCGCAATGGCCGCTGGCGTGACACTGGTGGCACCGGACACCGTATTTTTCAGCCATGACACAGCGCTTGCCGCCGATGTAACGGTTGAACCCAATGTAGTGTTCGGCCCCGGCGTGCGAGTTGACGCAGGCGTAACCATCAAGGCCTTCTCGCACATCGAAGGCGCGACCGTGCGCAAAGGTGCCAGCGTTGGGCCCTTTGCCCGCCTGCGCCCGGCAGCCGACATCGGTGAAGGCGCGAAAATCGGTAATTTTGTTGAAATCAAAAAATCAAAGCTGGCAGCTGGCGTGAAGGTCAGCCACCTGTCCTACATCGGCGACGCAACAATCGGGGCAGACGCCAACATCGGCGCGGGTACGATCACCTGCAACTACGACGGTTTCCTGAAATATAACACTCATATCGGCGCAGGTGCCTTTATCGGTTCCAACTCAGCCCTTGTGGCCCCGGTTACTATCGGTGACGGAGCTATTGTTGGTGCTGGCAGCGTGATGACCAAAGATGTGCCCGGCGACGCCCTTGCGGTTTCGCGCGCGCGGCAGCGGGACATCAAAGGCTATGCCACCAGGTTTCGCGCCGAAAAACAGATAGAAAAAGCCGAAAAACAGGCAACCAGAACAAAGAAAGAGAGCTAAACCATGTGCGGTATCGTAGGAATATTGGGCAACAGCTCCGCCGTCCCCCGCATGATGGACAGTCTGAAGCGGCTTGAATACCGCGGTTACGATTCAGCGGGCGTTGCCACTGTTGCGGGCGGCAGTCTTGACCGCAGGCGCGCACCCGGCAAGCTTTCGGCGCTGGGAGACGTACTTGCCAGCAACCCTCTGGAAGGCAACAGCGGCATTGGCCACACCCGCTGGGCCACTCACGGCGAGCCAACAATTAACAATGCCCACCCGCATATGACCGAACGCGTCGCCATTGTTCACAACGGCATCATTGAAAATTTCAAAGCACTGAAGGACGAACTGAAAGCAGCGGGCATCAACTTCGAGGGCGACACCGACACCGAGGTGGTGGCACGGTTGATGACCCGCTATCTGGATGACGGCCTTCCCCCGCGCGCTGCATTTCAGGAAACCCTTGGGCGGCTTGAGGGCGCTTTTGCGCTGTGTGTGCTGGTTGCAGGCGAAGATAATCTGATGTTTGGTGCACGCGAAGGCAGCCCGCTGGTTATTGGCCTGGGGGACGGCGAAAACTATTTAGGCTCAGACGCCATGGCACTGGCGGGCCTGTCCAACCAACTGATTTACATGGAAGAAGGCGACTGGGTAGAGCTGACCCGAGACCAGTATCAAATATACAGCGCTGCAAACGAACCGGTGGACCGCACAGTAAGCTTCAGCCAGGTCGCCGCAACCATGATCGACAAAGGCAATCACCGCCACTTCATGCAAAAAGAAATTTACGAGCAGCCAACAGTTGTCGCGCAGGCGCTGGGGCGCTATCTGGATCCCATTGGTGGTGTGGTGAAACTGCCTGACCTGTCATTTAATCTGGCTGCTGTACCCAAAATTACCCTGGTGGCGTGCGGCACCAGTTTTTACGCCGCGCAGGTAGCGCGCTACTGGATCGAACAAATCGCTCGCGTGCCGGTTGACGTGGACATCGCCAGCGAATTTCGCTACCGCGACCCGGTATACGCAGACGGCGGGCTTGCCATCTTCATCTCACAGTCCGGCGAAACCATGGACACACTGTCGGCCCTCAGGCACGCAAAAGCCGCCGGGCAGCATATTGCCTCTATTGTCAATGTAACCGGCTCGACCATGGCGCGCGAAAGCGATCTGGTGATGCCTATTCACGCCGGGCCAGAGGTCGGCGTTGCCAGCACAAAGGCCTTCACCTGCCAGTTGGCGGTTTTGGCGGCCTTCACAATTAAACTGGCGTCCGCGAAAGGCGAAATAGACGACACACAAGTTGCAGACTATGTGGCAGAACTGGAGCATGCTCCTGCCCTGATGGCCAAAATTTTAAACGCCGATCAACAGATTGAAACCATCGCGCAGGATATCGCGGGCGCGCGGGATATTTTGTTTGTCGGCCGCGGGATATATTACCCGATCGCCATGGAAGGTGCGCTGAAGCTGAAAGAAATCAGCTACATTCACGCCGAAGGATACGCCGCTGGCGAGCTGAAGCACGGCCCCATCGCACTGATTGATGAAAATGTACCGGTGATCGGCATTGCACCCAAGGGCGGCTTGAGCGAAAAAACCGTCTCCAACCTGCAGGAAATAATGGCGCGCAAAGGCAAGGTAGTGCTGTTTTCAGACGACGAGGTCCCGCCAGCGGATATGTATGCCCATGTGGCCATGCCCACCGCCGGTGATTTGATCAGCCCCATTTTATATGCGCTGCCGGTGCAATTGTTGGCGTATTACGCAGCCGTTGAAAAAGGCACCGATGTGGATATGCCGCGCAATTTGGCCAAATCCGTTACGGTGGAGTGACCCATGAAATACATCATCACTGCCCTGTTTGTTATTGTCGGCCTAATTAATTTCGCGCCGCTGATGGGCATTGCGAGCGATACCATGTTGGCGTCGCTCTACGCGGTTGAAATTTCGTCAGCTGATATGTCATTGCTGCTGCGCCACAGGGCGGCGCTGTTCGGCATTGTTGGTGGCTATATCCTCATCTCGGCCTTCAGGCCAAGCCACCGCCCGGTTGCAACGGTTATGGCATTTGCGAGTATGCTGAGTTTTCTGGTGCTTTATCTGATGATTGGCCCTGAAAATAATAAACTGGTTGGTGTTTTCCGCATTGATGTGACTGCGGTGATTATACTCATCGCCGCTGTTTTTATGAACCGTCGAGCTTCCAGCAAAACCGAGTAAGGCTTCTTCTCACAGTTTTCCCAACACCAGCGCTGACCCGCCGCGACGCTAAATCCGACCGCTAATTTTGTATTCAGATGAACAAAATCTAACCAAAGCATCACGAAACTGTTGTTTGACTAACTGCCCGGCATGGCGTCTTGATCTGCCTGTCCTTTACATCCATTTTATCCTTTAAGGGACACGACAGCAAACCACCTGCCCGCAGCAGAATAAAAATCCAGCGCAACGCCCCGCCGTAACGCTTGCAAGCCGGAGACGACAAACTATGGCGCAAAATGCCAGCCCGCCGACAAAAGCCGGAACGGACGCCGAGGCAGCCGACAAAAGTATCGCATCCACAATCGATGCACCCTTCACCGAAGGCTCGGTTTTCAAGCATGTCATAACCATGACTGTCACCGGAGCGGTTGGCCTGCTGGCGGTTTTCGCGGTTGATTTGCTGGACATGTATTTCCTGACCATGCTCGACGAGGCCGAGATTGCGGCTTCGATCGGCTTCGCCGGAACCATTTTATTTTTTACTGCATCCATCTGCATCGGGCTTGCCATTGCGACGGGAGCAACCACCGCCCGGGCTGTTGGCACCCGAGACCGGGCCAAAACCGGGCTGGTGGCAACCAACGCGCTTCTGTTCACATTCATCGTGGCGGCTGCCGTAGCCTTACTTTTTTATCCAATGCTGTCGGACGTGTTGACCATGCTGGGTGCAAAAGGCCCAACCCATCAATATGCACTGATGTATATGCAAATCCTGCTGCCGACACTGCCGTTGATGGCGATGGGTATGGCGGCGGGCGGTATTTTGCGAGCTCTCGGCGACGCGCGGCGGGCCATGTTGGTGATGATTTCAGCTGCTGTTGTGAACGGCATTTTGGACCCAATCCTGATTTTTGGCCTGGAGCTGGGCCTGGAGGGCGCAGCCTATGCCTCAGCCGCGGCGCGGATCGCCATGATGGGTGCCGGATTCTTTGCTATTTTCAAGGTACACGGTCTGCGCAGCAGATGGTCGATGACAGATTTTCTGGCCACGCTCAGACCGCTGATGACAATAGCCGGGCCCGCCACGATCACCAATGTGGCAACCCCGATTGGCAATGCCTATGTCATCACTGTCATTGCCCAATACGGCGACAGCGTGGTGGCAGGCAACACAATCGTCGCCCGTATAACACCGGTTGCTTTTGCGCTGTTTTTCTCAATGTCCGGCTCCATCGGACCGATCATTGGTCAAAACCTGGGCGCTCACCTGTATGACAGGGTTCATGAAACTGTCGCCAGTTCGCTGCGTTTCATCGCTGGCTACACTGCGGTTCTGTGGGCAGTTTTTGTTTTGGGACAAGACCTGATTATCAGCACCTTTAGTGCGTCAGAAGAAGCCGCAAGCATGATAAGAATTTTCTGCATCTGGGTGGTGCCGTTGACCGCATTTCTGGGTGCTCTTTTTGTCGCCAATGCAGCCTTCAACAATTTAGGTCACCCCATGCGGGCAACCTTTTTCAACGTCAGCAAAGCCACCATCGGCACCGTGCCGTTTGTTTATTTTGGCGCAATTTATTACGGGCCTGAAGGCGCACTGGTGGCGCAGGCGGTTGGGTCCATGGTGGTTGGAATTGCGGCGGTTTATGTGTGTTTTGCTACCATCCACGCCGTTGCTGCGGCTGCGGACATTACTGCTGACTGCGACGTTGTTGATCATTTGGACGACGACCCTGCACCCAAAACTCCGCTGATGCCTTATTCGTCTGCGCGGGCTTTTCATGCTCAGGCCGGCACCGATAGCAAACCGCCAACGAATTAGCCAAGCCTGACAGGTTACAACCAGCGCCGGACCGACTTGCAATAAACTTCGAATTCCGCACCAAAAGTAGCTGCCATAAAAGTCTCTTCGCGCATCACCTGTTGGTAAATCAGCACAATATAGGCGGCAAAACAGGACAGCGTAAGAGGACCGGGCGCGATCAATAAAGCGCCAGCAATAAACATTGCAATTCCAAGATAAATCGGGTTTCGACTGTAGACAAATATGCCAGTTGTAACCAGACTTTGGCCTTTTTCCCGCTCGACTGGCACCCCTATGCGCCAAGCCACACCCATTTGAATTTGCGCGATCAAGACAGCTGTCAATCCAACCGTCATCACCGAAACACCGACCAGAGGTAGCCCAGCGGTCAATTGCAAAACAAAATTATCAATAGCGGGTGCGACCAAACGAGCGACGAGATAAAAATCCAACACCGCAGCGATCAGCGCAAGACCAACTTCAATGACAGTTTTTTTTCTGTTAAAGATTGCGAACACCGACACACCGCTGGTTCGCTTAAGAAAAACGGTTCGCGCCAAGCCCCATAACAACCCGCCAAAAATCATAATTGCAGGGCCAATCCTGGCAATTGTATCTGGTTCAAACATTGGTTCGGGTTGAGCCCTAGTTATTACGCGGCGTAACGGTTACGCGTATTTTCGTGCTGCGATTACTGCGCTCGACGATAACCACTGCGACGCGCGTCGGCTTATCATAAACCAGCGTGGTGTCATCAGCCTGAAATTCGCTGATCAAGCCCCACCCTTCGCCGGGCATATTGTCCTTGAAAAACTTCACCACCAGCTCGCTATCGGTTTTCAAAGTGCCAAGAATTTTACCGAAGGTGTTTTCACCAGCGCCGAGAATGATTGAATTTTTTTCATCAACGACCAAACCGTCCGGGAACCGGATATCACCGATGGCGTCACCCAGTTCCAGCAATAATTCTTTGGGCGGCTCGACACCTGTTGCACCGTAGCCGGAAACAGCGGTTGCGGCTGGCGTTGAACTGCCGCCCAAACTTTCACATCCGGTCAAAAGCAAGGCTGTCCCTGCCAAAATTAACGTTGCTTTCCTCATGGCGTCACTCCCCAACTGATTCATATGGTGAATTTCGTATTTACAGCATTTTATTATTCGCTGCTTTTTTCCCATATCTTGTAGGCTATGTCCAGAATCCTCATGATATTGTGATAAAACAGTTGGATTTTAAACGAATCAAGGCCGAACCGGAGCGCCCATTGGCGAGCCTGAATTTTCAGGATGCGAGAAAGTAATTTTGCCCTTAAACTGGTTAAAGTTCACCGCAATCTGCCTAAAATGGGCGACACTGCAATACCCTGCCGCGGGAGCGGTGGCACTTTATTTGAAACGGCAACTTTATGAAACGCGCCATTATTGACCTTAACCTGGACCCACGGGTTTACACCATCAGCAACTTCCTATCGCCGATGGAGTGCAAGGCCATAATCGCGCGCGCCAGGGGTGAAAATATGGACCGGGCCAAAGTGTCGGGACCGGAGAAAGGCGTGGTCTCAAAAGCACGCACCAATGACGTGTGCTGGATAGACCATAATTTTGATATTGCCTTTTCGCGGATTGGCCGTCGAATTGCGGGGCTTGTGGGCATGCCGCTGTCACATGCGGAAAGCTTTCAGGTCATCCGCTACAGTCCCGGCGCGGAGTATAAAGGTCATTTTGATGCGTTCGACCCCACCACTGACACCGGCAAGCGCAACTGGTTACGCGGCGGGCAGCGGCTGATCACGGCGCTTGGCTATTTGAACCATGTGGAAGAAGGCGGCGAAACCCGTTTTTCCAAGCTGGATATGTCGGTCGAGCCGGAACCCGGGAAACTGTTGGTGTTCCACAATTGTGAACCCGGCAGCATTCGTAAACACCCGCAGTCGCTGCATGCCGGATGCCCGGTGATAAAGGGGGAAAAATGGGCGTTTAATTTGTGGTTCCGGTCACGCAGCCGCGAGGAACACAGCCATGAGCCTACAAAAGCCGAACTGGCCCAGTTCACAAAGTCTGCCAGTACGCAGGCATAACAATAAAAACATCTTATTTTTGGGGGCTCAATCGTTAGATTGACACCTATGGGCGCAGTTTTTACTGTAACCGCTTACTTTTCAGGGATCAGATTTTATCATGTTTCAAGTCAATTTCGGCGCAGAGGACCTCTATAAACAGTTGAAGGAACGCGGTTTAGCGGCAGCATTTGATGCCAATCTCGCGCGGGCAAAAGACCATGCCGAAGCATTGGCAACAAGTGGCCTTCTGCCTTTTGCACGGCAGGCATCGGACGCGCCGGAACTCGAGGATGTAGACGCTGCGGCCAAACGCATTTGCGCCGGTTTCAAACATCTGATCGTGCTGGGCACTGGGGGCTCAAGCTTGGGCGCACAGGCGGCCATTGCCATTGCCCGCTACCGGGCGGACCATATCAGCGGCGATAATACGGTCATCCACACACCCGACAGCCTGTGCCCGTTTGAAATGAACCGTTTGTTTGCGGAATTGGACCCGGCACAGGCCCATGTTCTGGCAATCTCAAAATCGGGCACGACCGCCGAAACACTGGCGCAGCTGCTGGTATGCCGGGACTGGATTGAAAAGGGCGCAAAGCCCGCCAACGCAGGTGATCATTTCACCTTCATAACCGAACCCGGAGAGCGCCCACTGCGCACCTACGGCGAAAAGCTTGGTTCGCCCATTCTTGACCACCCAACCGACGTGGGTGGCCGCTTTAGCGTGCTCACCACGGTCGGTATGCTGCCGGTGGCAGTGTCAGGGCTGTCTGCGGCTGGCTTCCGCGCTGGAGCCGAGGCCGTATGCAAGGACTTCACTGACAACCCGGCCACTGCGGCGGCGGTTATTGGCGCGGCGCTCACGCACACCCTGCACGAACATGCAGGTGTGTCGCAGGTTCTGCTTATGCCCTACGCCGAAGCCCTGCGCGCCTTTACCCGCTGGCACGGCCAACTATGGGCGGAAAGCCTTGGCAAAGACGGGCTTGGCACCACCCCTATCCGCGCGATTGGGCCTGTGGACCAGCATAGCCAATTGCAGTTGTTTCTTGATGGCCCCAACGACAAATTTTGCACCTTTATAACCATCCCCAGTCTGGGCGAAGGCCCGCGCGTGAATGCGGCTGAGGCCAAAGCCTACGGCCTTGATTATTTGGCGGGCCGTACCATCGGCGATGCTGTTACCTGCCAGTCGCGCGCAACCCAGGAAACCCTGCGTAAAAAAGACCGGATGGTGCGCGAATTTGTGATAGATCGAATGAGCGAAGAAAATTTAGGCGGGCTTTTCGTTTCCTTTATGCTGGAAACCGTTTTAACCGCCCACTTGATGGGGGTTGATGCCTTTGACCAGCCTGCGGTTGAAGAAGGTAAAATTTTGACGCGCGAGTATTTGGGCGCGCTGGATAGCTGATAGGAAAATGAGCATGCATCCTCCAATTAAAAAGATTGTGCTTCCCGTTGCCGGGCTGGGTACCCGTTTTTTGCCTGCAACCAAGGCGATCCCCAAGGAAATGCTGCCGGTGCTGGACAAACCGCTGATACAATATGCAGTGGAAGAGGCGCTGGAAGCCGGTATTGAAGACATTATTCTGGTTACAGGCCGCAACAAGCAGGTGATGGAAGACCATTTTGATCATGCCTACGAGCTGGAAAAAATTCTGCAGGAAAAAGGCAAGGACGAAGCGCTTGAAATTGCGCGCTCCATGCTGTTGGAAGAAGGCCGCATTTCCTATGTGCGCCAAATGCGCCCCCTGGGGCTGGGCCACGCCATTTGGTGCGCGCGCAAACTGGTAAACGGCCACCCGTTTGCCGTCGCCCTGCCCGACGACCTGATCAAAGGCAAACCCGGCGGGCTGAAGCAAATGGTTGAAGCCTACAACGAGCTTGGCGGCAATATGGTTGCCACCATGGATGTGGCCCGCAAGGACACCTCAAAATACGGGGTGATTACGCCGGGCGCACGCGCCGGCAACCGGGTTGCTGTTGAAGGTTTGGTGGAAAAACCAGACCCGGCGGATGCCCCTTCAACGCAGGCGGTGGTCGGGCGCTATATCCTGCAGCCGGAAGTGATGGATTTTTTAAACGAAAAGGCGATTGGTGCAGGCGGCGAAATTCAGTTAACTGACGCCATGGCGCGCCTGATTGGCACACAGCCGTTCCATGCCCTTGAATTTGAAGGTCAGCGCTTCGACTGCGGCAGTAAAATTGGCTGGCTGATGGCGAACTTGTCGCTGGCGGCTGAAAATCCGGCGATGGCTGACCAGATTAGGCAATTAATCAAGTTTCGGTAAACGGAGGTTTTTTTTGGTGAAAAATCCTGATACTTGATCCAATAAATGCTACCATTCGCATTGTGTAGCCATGAACACAGCGGAACATATTAAGGGCATGCACCAGGAATTCTACGATTTCTGGCAACAGCACCGCCAACCAGACGGTAGCGTGATCAACGACAAGATAACGCTTAACGCTCTGAAACCTGTCGTGCCTAACCTGGTGAAAATTGGGAAAACGCCTGTTGGGCCTAAATATACGCTAATAGGCACACAGGTTGTTGAAGAATATAAGCAAGATTTTACCGGCTTTCTGGTTGCAGAACATCCTCATGAGATTTGCCGTAATACCTATATTTCGATGATGCGACAGATGGATGAACAATCCGCTTTGGTCACTTGTTATGGGCGCTTTTGTTACCCGAATAAAAATTACCTGCGCACCATGGAAACTGGGTTTGCCCTGTCCTCTGCCGATGGAAATATCTCTGGTTATCTGGTGTTGGCGACGGTTGATCACACATTTTATCTGCATGACATGTATTTGCCGTACGAACCGTCCAAGGTCGCGACCCATGAAGTTCACATTCAAAACCAACGCGACTTTGACAGAACGATGGATCTGTATCAGGGGCTTTCAGCATAAAGGAAGCGCTGCAGGTCTATCTATCTACCTGTCTTTCTCGCGGTTGAAGTCGTCTTCGATGCGAACGATGTCGTCTTCACCCAGATAAGACCCGGACTGCACTTCAATGAGTTTCAAATCAATCTTGCCGGGGTTCATCAACCGGTGCACCGCGCCCAGCGGCAGGTAAACAGACTCGTTTTCACTCAGCAGAATTTCCTCATCGTCGCGGGTAACAACCGCCGAGCCTTCAACAATCACCCAGTGCTCTGCACGGTGATGGTGCTTCTGCAACGACAGGCGTTTGCCGGGGTAAACGGTAATCTCTTTCACCTGATAGCGCTCGCCTTCACCTATGCCACAATAATTGCCCCAGGGCCGGTAAACGGTGGTGTGAAAATCAGCCTCAACACGGCCTTCGCGCTTCAACCGGTCAACAATCTGTTTGACATCCTGATCGCGGTTTTTCGGGGTCACCATAACCGCATCGTCGGTTGAGACCACAATAAGATCCTCAACCCCAACCAGTGCCACCAACTTGTCACCGCTGTGAATGAAGCAGTTTTTACTATCTTCCAGCATGGCGTCACCGCGCACGACATTGCCGTTTTCGTCCGCTTCCTGCACATCTGCCAGCGCAGAAAAACTACCCACGTCCGACCAACCAAATTCGGCTGGCACAACTGCGGCTTTATCGGTTTTTTCCATAATGGCATAATCAACTGAATCGGCAGGCACGCGGGCGAAAGCCGCCTCGTCGATACGCAGAAAATTCAGGTCCTGCGTCACAGTTTCCATCGCCGCACGGCAAGCGGCAAGCATCTTGGGTTGCAGGCGCTCAAATTCCTCCAGAACCACCGATGCCCTGATCAAAAACATGCCGCTGTTCCAGCTGTAATTGCCGGATTTCAGGTAGCCCTGCGCCGTCTCGCGGTCTGGCTTTTCGCGGAAACCATCAATCTGGAAGGCCCTTTTAACACCGCCGAGCGGCTCGCCAGCGGCAATATAGCCATAGCCGGTGTCTGGTCGTGTCGGCGTCATGCCAAAACAGCAAAGCGCGCCTGCTGCGGCCGCTTCTGCGGCGACAGCTACAGCTTTGTGAAAACCAGGCATATCCAAAATCACATGGTCAGACGGCAGGAACAAAAGCAGCTGTTCCGGGTCGGTTTTGGCGGCGGTCAGGGTCGCAATAGCGAAGGCTGGGGCCGTGTTACGACCAACTGGCTCGAGGATCAGATCGTCCAGCTTAATGCCAGCCTTGTCAGCCTGTTCGTTTACGATGAAGCGATGATGTTCGTTGGCGACCACCATTGCGCGTTCGAAACCATAGTTGGTGCCGACCCGTTCCAGGGTTTGGGTAAACAGGCTTTTACTACCCAGCATCGGAAGGAACTGTTTCGGGTATTTGGCGCGGGACAGCGGCCACAGGCGCGAGCCTGAACCGCCTGACAGGACAACAGGTTTGATTTTGTGCTTCATATTATTTTCAGCCCCTGAGAAATTTAGTCTTGCCCCAAACGCCGTCAACTTACTCGAACGACAGCCTATGTTTTATTTCATGATGCGGTCAATATTGACAGCAATTCTTCGCCTTTTACCCAGGGAATATGGTCAGGCTCGGCGCCGATACCATCTTGCTCACCGCCTGGTAAAATCGAATAGCCCGCAAAAACAGCCGTAAGTATGCGCATACCCCTGTTTGGCCCGGACGGAATTGACACCACCGTACCGCCGCCGGGGCCCTGTCCGTTTATTTCCGCCCTCAAGCTTATGGCTTCGCTCGCCAACCATTTGGAAAGCGGCACACTATTGTCGAAGGGAACCGTCGACAAACTGGTGAAGCGGTAGCCCGTTTGTACGCCAGCATGGGCGTGGGCTTTGATGGCAAGATCAGCCAATATCTGATCAATATCAGCGATAAAACGCAAGGCGCGAATGTCATCAGTGCGCCGCTCCAGAAAAATCATCCGGCTCAACAGTCGCATCGCGGTTTTGCGGTCATTTCTTTCACTTGCGTGCGCCAAATGATACTCGAGCGCCCTGCGATCACGCGACGCAAGTGCGGCTTCCAGCACAAGCGGCTGTCCGTCTGCAACGGGCTTTGGGCGCAAACTGCCAAAAATACCAATACGCCGGGTGTCAGCGTGCCGCTGGATGGTCACGAGCGTCCAGAAGGCACCGACAGGTGGCTCGGCGTATAACCGTTGAGCGTCGCTGACGTTCAACGGATCAGCGAACAAACTGAAACGGCAGCCACCAATGTCGCCGACCTCGCGGCCAAAAAAACTGAAAGACCGCACCACAACATCCACTGCACCGCGTTCACTATGCGCCCCGGTCGTGTTGACGGTTAACTCAAGCACAGACGTTTTACCCGACTTACCAGCGAGCGACAGCAGCGACAAGGCCCGGCGCGGTATAATATATTTGCGGGCGCGGGCAAAATCCAAAACCCGCAGGCGACACATTGCCAACGCTAGACGTGACACCTCAGAAAAGCCTGCCCCGGCCAGCACCTCCGGTGACCGGGGTTTATTTTGAACCTGGTCAACGACCTCGCTGTTGACATCTGAAGCTGTCACCAGCGTTCTCGCAGCGCTTCAAAAAACTGGCGGGAAATGGCGGTCGGACGGTGCCGCTCCGCCCATTGGTACAGGCTGGTTTCTGTTGCCGGATTGGCTCTGGCTTCAAGCGCCCGGCTGGTGGCAGTTGCCAAACTGTCACGGTCGGCGGGGTTAAATCCGATAACCCCGGCATTGGCCCCTGACATGGCAGGCACCAGAATATCAGGCACCACACAGGGCCTGCCAAAGGTTGCTGCGGTCGCTGCCACACCAGAGTTCAACCCCACATCGTAGGGACACAGAACCGCATCTGCCGCCCGGAACAAACGCTGCACCGCCTGATCATCGATATGATGCTCAATCAGGGAAACGCGGGGTTTATCGGCAACCAGCCGGTATATATCTTCCATATAGGCCGGATTGCCGGACCTGCCCGCAATCAAAACCCGCAGACGGTTATCGATTTTACTTTCCAGGCCATCGAGTTCCTCAAGGAACTGGCGCGTGCCCTTGTGAGGCCCAAGCGAGCCAAACAACAAGACCGTTTTGTCCTCTGGTGCGATACCCAAGTCAAACCGGGCCTGTTCCGCCGATATATAATCACCGTAGACACTGAAGTAGGACGGATGCGGCACCATAAAGGTCTTGGCGGCATTAAGCTCATAGTAACGACCACACAACTCCACCGTCGCCGGGTTCATAATGTGAATAAAATCTGCCCGCGCGCCGAGCCCGGCCCGCAGGTTGATTTCCTCGTCCAAAAAGGCGGCGCTGTGGGAAATCAAATTATGAACTGTCCAGAGAATTTTTATGTCCGCTTGCTGATGACGGTCGACGGTTTCGAAAAAGCCCCGAACCGCGCGTGCTGCTTCGCGGCTGGACGCACAGTCAGCGAACACCCTGTGAACCCAGTGATAATGAACGCCAAGCGGCGCATTGACAGGCGGCGGGGCTGCCTCGCCGTGGTCGACTAGCGGAAAACAGGCAAAGCTGTGCTCGTACGCCGAGGCATAAAGCATTTGTTGGTAGGGGTTGCGCTGCACCGGCGGGTGATAGGCCAGCAAATGGGCCTCTTCCAAATCACCACCACGCGCGAAAAGCGACAATTTGGCGTCAACACAGGCCTCTGCAAAACTGCGATCGCTGTCTGCTATTGCCGCGTCTGGATGCGACCCTTTGGCCATAAACGTCCCTCTCTGTGAAAAAGCACACAATCGGTGCTTTCCAATTCCTATGTCATTTAATATAAAGGCGCGGTTATCGTTACCAGCCTTATTTTGCGGGGACATCCATGCAAATTGACGAATTATCGCTCCCGGGAGCCTGTATTCTAACGCCAAAACGCTTTGGCGACGAGCGTGGTTTTTTCTCGGAAACCTATAACAGAGTAGCGTTTGACGAGGTTGCTCCCGGTATTGAATTTGTTCAGGACAACCATTCAATGTCCCGCGCGGCTGGCGTGCTGCGCGGGTTACATTTTCAGTTGCCGCCGCATGCCCAAGGCAAACTGGTAAGGGTTCCGCGCGGTCGGGTTTTGGACGTCATCGTTGATTTGCGCGTCGGGTCGCCCACATACGGCAACCACGAAAGCGTGGAACTAAGCGCCGATAACTGGCAGCAGCTGTGGATTCCTGCGGGCTTTGCCCATGCTTTTTGCACGCTGGAACCTGACACAGAGTTTTGCTACAAAGTGACCGAATTATACGCGCCAGCTTCCGACAGCGGCATCGCCTACGACGACCCTGATCTGGCGATCGATTGGCCATTTGACGACGACACCCTGATTCTCTCGGACAAAGACCGAAAATTGCAGGCCTTTAAAGACTTTCAATCGCCCTTCACATACGAGAAAACAAACCCATGAAAATACTTGTAACAGGCGGTGCGGGATTCATCGGCTCCGCGCTATGTAGGTATCTGGTCGGCGATCTGGGCCATACGGTTATCAATCTGGATAAACTGACTTATGCCGGAAACCTGGAAACACTGAAAGAAGTGGACGCAAGCCCAAATTATCACTTCGAACAGGCAGATATTTGTGACCGCGCCGCGCTGGACCGGATTTTCAGCCACTATAAGCCCGATGCCGTGATGCATCTGGCAGCAGAAAGCCACGTTGACCGCTCTATCACCGGCGCAGGCGAATTTATCCAGACCAACATTGTTGGCACCTTTCACATACTGGAAGCAGCCCGCGCCTTCTGGCTATCGCTGGACGACACCAGGCAAGAAGCCTTCCGTTTCCTTCATGTTTCCACCGATGAAGTATATGGCTCACTGGGCGCAGAGGGCCTGTTCGAAGAAACCACCGCCTACGACCCAAGTTCGCCCTATTCGGCTTCCAAAGCTTCGGCAGACCATTTGGCAAACGCCTGGGTAGAAACATACGGCTTTCCGGTGGTTATCTCTAATTGCTCTAACAATTACGGCCCATACCATTTGCCGGAAAAGCTAATCCCGCTGATGATTTTGAATGCGCTGGACGGTGAAGACCTACCCGTTTACGGCGACGGTTCAAACATACGCGACTGGCTGTATGTGGATGACCACGCGAAGGCCCTGTTCACCATCATGAGCACGGGTCGCATCGGCGAAAAATATAATGTTGGGGGCAGGAACGAACGCACCAATCTTGAGGTTGTTACTCGAATTTGTGCCATTCTTGATGATATTCGCCCGAAAAACAGCCCTTATGCGGACCAGATAAAATATGTAACCGACCGACCGGGGCACGATGCGCGCTATGCCATTGATGCCACCAAGCTGGAAACTGAACTGGGCTGGGCGGCGCAAGAAAACTTCGAAAGCGGCATCCGCAAAACCGTTGAGTGGTATCTGGCCAACGAATGGTGGTGGGCACCGCTACGTGCGCACGCCGCCGAGCGCAAAGGCGTCTTGAAGGGCAAGTAGCATGGGCGGTATTTTCGTCGCTGGAAATTTGGGTCAAGTAGCGCTGTCGTTGCAGGAAGCGGCCGAGAAGGCTGGCATTCCACTAGTGGCTGCAGGCAGGCCAGACTTCGACTTAACCGACCCTGTCGGCATGCGGACGGCAATTGATGCCTGTGATCCAACCGCCATTATAAACGCTGCCGCATACACCGCTGTTGACGCCGCTGAAAGCGACGAGGACACCGCCAACTCAATCAACGGCGCGGGTGCGGGCGCATTGGCTGCCATCACAGCACAGCACGGCGTTCCTTTCCTTCACCTGTCAACTGACTATGTCTTCGACGGCACCAAAGTTGAGCCTTACGTTGAGACCGACCCGGTTGGGCCCACCGGTGCTTATGGCCGGTCAAAACTGGCGGGGGAGCGCGCAGTAGTTGCCGCGAACCCAAATGCGATCATTCTAAGGACAGCCTGGGTTTACAGCCCGTTCGGCAAAAACTTCCTGAAAACCATGCTGTCGCTTGCGGGCCGCGACGGACTTTCTGTTGTTGCCGACCAGCAAGGCAACCCAACCTACGCACCGGATATTGCAGACGCGTTGCTTTCTATCGTCAGGCAATTGGGCGGCAAAGAACCGACAGAGGCGCAGGCTGGCCTCTACCATATGACTGGCAGCGGCGAGACCACATGGCACGGATTTGCTGACGCACTCTTCGACGAGGGCGCGCGCTACGGGCTCAAAAAACCAATTTTGAACGCCGTTACCACCGCTGATTATCCTACGCCCGCCCGCAGACCGGCCAATTCAAGGTTGAACTGCGACAAATTGGAGCAAAACTTCGGTATTTCATTGCCAAACTGGCGAGAAAGCACAGCGGCATGCGTCAAACGGCTTTCCGAAATGGGCGAGCTGGGCTAATCTCGCGCAGCGCAGGCAATGGGCGCACCGCAACATGAGACATGAGGGTTCTATGAAGGGCATTATTCTGGCAGGTGGACTTGGCACACGTTTGTACCCCATCACCAAATCCATATCGAAACAGTTGCTGCCGGTTTACGACAAACCAATGATTTACTATCCGCTGACCACTTTAATGCTGGCGGGCATTCGGGAAATATTAATCATCAGTTCGCCGCAACATTTGCCCCTTTACCGCGACCTTCTGGGCGACGGTTCGCAGTGGGGCATCGACCTTCACTATGCAGAACAACCGGATCCCGGCGGTTTGGCGCAGGCCTTCCTGATCGGTGAAGACTTCATCGCTGGCCAGCCCTGCTCGCTCGCGCTCGGAGACAATATTTATTATGCCGCAGGCTTTACCGAATATTTGCAGCGAGCGGGCGGTGTCGAAAGCGGTGCCTATGTGTTTGCTTATCCTGTGGGCAACCCGGAAGAGTTCGGCGTCGTGGAAATGGACAGCCACGGCCGCGCTATCTCGATCGAAGAGAAACCTGCCGAGCCCAAGAGCAATCTGGCGGTAACCGGCCTGTATTTCTACGACAAAGATGTTGTCGATATCGCCAAGTCGATCAAACCGTCTGCGCGCGGGGAACTTGAAATCACTACAGTTAACAATGTTTACCTTGAACGCGGCGATCTGAATGTGATCAAGCTGCTGCGCGGCACCGCCTGGCTGGACACGGGAACGGTGGACAGCCTGTTGCAAGCCAGCCAGTTCGTACAAACCGTTGAAGCACGTCAGGCTGTCAAAATAGCCTGCCCCGAAGAGGTGGCATGGCGTTCCGGTTATATTAGCACCGACACCCTGGCCGAGATCGCGGCGAGCTACCGGAATAGCTACGGCGAGTATTTGACATCAGTGCTGAAATATGGGGTAGACGGCGACTAAATGCGCCGCATTGAACCCCCATGCTGAAAGCTTTCAAGAAAACCAAGACAGTCTGCACCAGCGAAGACGCACGCTTTCTTTTTCTGTTGTTTTTAGGGCGAGAGCCCTATGTGGCAGGCGAGCTTGAGACCTATACGGACCAAAGTTTTTTTGGCGCGCTGAAACGATTACTACGAAACCCTGCCTTTTCCCACAGCCTGTTCGACCCGTTTGTGCTGGGCAAAACACCCATGCGGCTGCGGTATTCAACAGAGCAGTTGGCGACAGTTGAGGCTGGATTGCACCAGCATTTCGGCCTGTCTTCAACCGCAAAGCCGGGTGATGAGTGGCTTGCGCATTTGTCTGGTGCGCTGGCGGCAAGCCGGTTGCAAAAAGCTTTTATCAGCGCGCTGGGGGCCGACCGGCTGGACTATCTGCAAGCCAACCTGAAGGCTTTGGGCTCCGCGCCATTTGCGCAAATTTACGGCGGCGTCCACCAAACCAGTGGAAGCATGCTGCGTGGGTTCGCGGTTCAGGACGGCAGCGACGATCCGCTGACACTTGATTTCTTTCTGGACGGCCAAACGGCAGGTACAGCCACTGCCGACCAAATCAACCGCGAAGTTAACGAGCAATATCAAACCACCGGCACTGTTGGCTTTAGCCATACCCTGGAGACAAAAGACCGAGACGAAAACAAAGACAGCTGTTTACTGGTGTTCGAACGCAGCAGCGGTGCCATGTTATGCCCTCCGCGGGATTTGGTACTGAATGTGCGGGCAGCAACACAAACACTGGCAAGGGCCCTATATGAGCTGAACCAGCTGCAATCCGCTCGCGGCGAGGGGAAAACAGAGCTGGTGTCCGACAGTCTGTCGCAGCTTATGCAGCGCTTGCCATCGCTGGAACAACATCGCTCGTTGCGGCTGAAGGATTACGCGCTTTACCGAGACATTTACCGCGCGGCCAAACCGGCCAACACGGACGCGCTGAATTTGTCCATTCTGGTGGTCGTGGGCACGGGCGAGCAAACTGCGACCCAACGAACACATCGCAGCCTGGACCGGCAAAGTTACCGCTTTTTTACCGTTATTGACGATGGCGTGGATGGCGGAGACGGGACTGACAATAACGTGCCGTCGGGTGTGGAGGGGGTTGACCTTCTAGTGCGCGTAAACGCTGGTGACATGCTGGACGAACACGCCCTTGCCTGCTTTGCCGCAGCTGCAGAGAGACACCCGTCAGCGACAATAATTCGCGCTGGTTACGACCATTATAGTGCCGACAATAGCCTATCTGATCCGGTATTTGTCAGCCGGTTCGACCCGTTGATATTGGCGCAAAAACCCGATTATGCGCGCGCCTTTGCGGTCCGGGTACAAACAATTGACCCCGCGTTGTTACCCGCCGCGCCGGACATTCTTTGGAGCAAGGTTTTCGCCGAACGGGGCGACGAGGCATTTGCGACCATCGACGAAATATTGCTGTCAGTGCCAGCACCATTGTCCGCTGGCGGCGACCCGAATTTGCTGCCTTTGGTGTTGCCGGAAGCTGACACGGTAAAAAAAATGGCGATTATTATTCCAACCAAAGACGGGCTGGACATTCTAAAGCCCTGCGTTGAAAGCCTGCTGCAAACTGTCGCCGCCAAAGATGCTGTTGAGATCATCATCGTTGACAATGCCAGCGAAGAACCCGAAACCGCCGAGTATTTATCTGATGTGCAATCGCAGCATTCTGATTTGGTGCGCGTAGTAAACTACGACGCCCCGTTCAATTGGGCCGATATCAACAATACAGCTGCCGCCGCCTCGGACGCAGACTATCTGCTGTTCCTTAACAACGACACCCTTGCAACCAACCACGGATGGGACCTGGAACTGCGCCGACTATTGGCTGCCGACCGAGTGGGCGTTGTTGGTGCCAAACTTCTGTATGAAGACGAAACAATCCAGCATGCGGGCGTTGTGCTTAATGACAACAGCCTTGCCGTCCATGAGGGTGCTGGCCTTCCGGCAACGGCAAGCGGTTATGACAGCAGGCTGAGGCTGACCAGACAATGCGAGGCAGTTACCGGAGCATTTCTTGGGTGCACACGAGAGGCCTTCGAGTTGGTTGGTGGATTCGACGGTGAAAACTTCCCTATAACTTTCAATGACGTCGACTTTTGTTTAAAAATCACCGAGACTGGTCGGCGTGTCATCTATTCGCCGCTGATAACCTTTTACCATCTGGAGTCGGTAAGCCGCGGTTATGACGGTGCCAATCTGGAAAAAGCCACCAGAGCGAAAGCGGAACATGACCGGCTGCGCCTGAAGTGGGTGCAACAAATCAATTCCGATAGATGGTACCCGGCGCGCCTGACGGCGGCTGGCAATCAGGGTGATGTTATGATTAAACCGCCGTCACTGGACCATCCTGACCAACTGTAATAACTTAGGTATGGACATTGCCGCGATGCCAATTTATTGCAACCTTTACCGGCTAGAAAGTCGTATAGACTAATCCAATTAAAACGGTTTTCTGACGGCGGAAACCAGCAGCATTATTTCATCAGGGCTTTGAGCGCTTCAATGAACTTAAAAAAAATATTGAAAATCGGGGCACAGCGGCAATCTCAAGCAGGCATGGCAGCTGGCAGCCCCGGCCTTTTTCACCGGGAATGGTATTTGTCGAACAACCCGGATGTGGCCATAGCTGGTGTAGACCCACTGGAGCATTATTTGCAGTTCGGTGAGGTGGAAGGCAGGTGGCCCAACGCTTATTTCGACCCCAAATATTACCAGACACATGCGCCAGGGGCAAAAAAATACCCTGGTTCAGCATTGGATCATTACGCAGAAAAAGGCTGGACAAAGGGGCGAAATCCTTCGCGAAAATTCTCAAGCCAACTCTATCTGGAGCAATATCCAGACGTCGCAAGCAAGAATATTGATCCGCTGGAGTATCATCTGAATACCGGGCGATTTAAGGGTAATTTTGCGTTTCAGACTTCACTGGAAAAAGGCAGCGACAAGGGACTAATCAACACGCTGCGCCTTATCGGCGAGTCTGGTTTGTTTGATGCTGATTGGTATAAAAAATATTATTCTGATTTATGGTATGCAGACGTCGATCCTTTGTTTCACTACGCGAAACACGGCTGGAGCGAACGGCGCAGACCCAATATTTTTTTCCATGCGGATTGGTATGAAGACACCTACCGTGACGACATCGGTGATGAAATACCGCTGGTTTATTATATAAGGAAAGGCCACAAAATTGGCCACAATCCAGCTCCGAACTTTAACTGTGCAACCTATCTGGCGGAAAATAAAGACATAGACGGGGACACGGTTGAACCGTTGGCGCATTATTTGACGGTCGGGATTGCCGAAGGCAGACGCATGCCAACGGCCAAGCATGACAAACGAGCAGAAATGGTTAAAAATGCGAAGGTTCCAGTGCCGGAGAACCTGCGTAGCCTGTTAGAGTTTGAAGCCGTTGAGCTGGCGGCGCCCAAAACCAGTTTTGATCCGACCCAACTGAATATTCATTGGGTAATTCCTGACTTTGCGGCTGGCGGTGGCGGTCATATGACCATTTTTCGGATGGTTCACTTTCTTGAACTTGCCGGGCACAAGCAAACAATTTGGATCAACCATCCCAACCTGCATAAATCACCCGAAGCCGCTTATGAGACCATAGAAAAGCATTTCCAGCATTTTTCCGGCCAGGTTCACTTTGTTGAAGACGGTTTGGCCGATGCAGAAGGCGATATTATTGTTGCCACTGACTGCTGGACTGTTTTACCGACGATTGCCTCCAGGAATTTCATTCGCCGCTTCTATTTTGTGCAGGACTTTGAGCCCAGTTTTCATCCCATGGGCGCAAATTATCTGGTCGCGGACCAAACCTACCATGAAGACCTGGACTGTTTGTGCGCCAGCCCCTGGTTATCTGCGCTGATGGAAGAAAAATACGGTCGCTGGGCACGCCATTTTTGGCTGGCAGCTGATAAACGAATATATTTCACGCCCAAAGAGCGCAAAACCAATAAAAAACCACGAATTGCAGTTTATGCCCGACATTTTACCGCGCGGCGTGCCGTGGAACTGGCGCTGCTGGCGCTGGAAAGCCTGACGGACCGAGGCATTGAGTTTGCGGTGGATTTCTTTGGTGCACCGCTTGAATTTGACGTAGCACCATACGGATTTATCGATCACGGCGTGGCCTCTCAGGAAACATTGGCCGAAATTTTCCGTAGCGCCGACGTCGGCGTGGTATTCTCTGCCACCAATTACTCGCTGGTGCCGCAGGAAATGATGGCGTGTGGCCTGCCAATTGTAGAACTGGACGGAGAAAGTACCCGCGCAATCTTCCCGGAAAACACCGTTTCGCTGGCTGCGCCGCACCCAACAAAAATTGCCAATGCTATTGTGCGGTTACTGGATGATGAGGCGAGCAGGAAAGCACAGGCAGCAGCTGCCCTTGAATGGGTAAATGGTTTTTCCTGGCCGGACTCCGCCGCGATGGTTGAAAAAGCCATGATCGACCGATTGTCCGAGTTTGCCACACCCACGCCTGCCACCCCTTCAGACCAAGACCTTGCGCCCAAAGCATCTGTGATCATTCCTACCCTGAATGCTGGGCCAATTCTCGATCAGGTGCTGGATGCTGTTGCTGGCCAGCGCGCGCCGTGGCCTTTTGAAATTTTGGTGATTGATAGCGGCTCAACGGACGAGACGCTGCAAACTGTCGCCAAATATCCAAATGTACGTTTGCACGCGATAGACAAGGCAGACTTCAACCACGGCGCAACACGAAACCTGGGCGCGGAGCTAACCTCCGGCGAATTTATCGCTTACCTGACCCACGATGCCCTGCCCTACAACGACAGATGGCTTTATAATTTGGTGACTTCGATAGAACGGCACCCGGGCGCTGCGGGTGCCTTCGGCAAGCATTTGGCTTATCCCGATGCATCGGCCTTCACCAGGCGTGATCTGATCAATCACTTCGATATGTTTGCCAAGATGCCGCTTGCCATGAGCAAGGACACAGACAAGAAGCTCTGGAAAAAACAAGATATTCAGTGGCAGCAAGCGCTTCATTTCTACAGCGACAACAATAGCTGCATGAGGCGTAGCATTTTTGACGAAATCCCTTACCGTAAAGTTCAATTCGGCGAGGACCAGCTTTGGGCATGGGACATAATTAATGCCGGGTTTGAAAAAATTTATGCGCCGCAAGCTGCTGTCTATCATTCCCATGATTTTGACCAACAGGAAACCTATGAACGCAGCGAGACAGAAAGCGCATTTTTCAAACACTTCTTCGGTTATGAACTGATCAGGGACGGCGAAAACCTGAGCCAGACTATCGAAATACTGAATATTTCAGATCGGGAATGGGGTGAAGACAGCGGTGTGAGTGAAGAGGCCATTCTGGTGCGCCAAAAGCTCAATATCGCGCGGCTCAAGGGGTATCTGGCGGGCTGCACAATGGATACGAGCACCCTGTTCTAGCTTTGCGGTATCAGCGCCCTGCACCCAGATGCAAACTCAAACGTAAGCAGCTAACCTATTATAAAGACTAATGTTTCAGTTGGCGCGTGCAAAGCTGTTTCACCTTAACCGGGTCGTAAGCTTCGCCGAGAAACTCGAACATGGACCGCCAATAGTCCGGGTTGCCCTGATAGTCTTCATACTGGGCGACAAAACAGCGCTCAGAGTATTTATTCACGTAGGCATCAAACAAACTGTCAGCCTCAAGAACCGTTTCCCTAACCATTTCAGGGTCGCAGTTTTTCCACCAACCGGACCGGGATACGTCTTCCCAGTTTCGGCGGTTAAAAATGAATTTTGCCGGGGCAAAGTGTTTGGCGATAAAGTTCAGATAGCGTTCAAACTCTCCGCCGTTGGCTTCGTGAAACCGGATTTCCTTGAAACCAATCACTCTGGCATCTTCTGGTGGCTGAATAACCTCATCCAGAAAAACATCAATCAGTTTTTCGGCGTATCTGTCGGGGTCGACATTATTGATGCCGTACCACGGGCCTTTTTCTTCAATGTCGCGGTAACCGTGCTCAACGCGGGCGGTTGCGATGCGCGACGCAGACCGAAACAACGGCAACAGGGAGTTGGCATTTTCACCGCGAATGAAATATCCGCTGATCGACTGCAACAGGGTTTGCACCAGGGTAGAGCCCGAGCGCCCATAGGTTACAATAAAGACATATCCTTCGAACTGCCGCGTCATATCTGCCAAAACCTTCTGTTTATTGCCGCTTCATCGGCTTAGATACCGACATCTTAACTCTGGACATACTACGCAACTATTGTACAAGACCCGATTGATGGTACCCAAGTCAGTTCCCAATCAATCTAAAACACCCATTGTCGCCGAGAAACCATACAGTTAGATACCTTGCGTGCTAAATCGAAGCAATCATATACTATTTAGTTGGTTGCCCCATCTTGCCGCAGCTGTTATTTCCTGCAAACGGAAGTAGAAAAAAGACTTAGTGAGAATTTTAGGCATGCAGAAGACAAATGTTCTCATTTTTCCTTGCGGCACGGAAATCGGGCTGGAATTGAATGCTGCACTGAAGTTCGAAAAAAATGTGAGGTTATTTGGTGCCAGTAGTATACTCGACCATGGAGAAATGGTTTTTCAAAATTATACGCCGGATTTACCGTTCATAAATTCACCAGCATTTATTTCAGCCTTCAATGCGATCATCCGAGAAAAAAAGATTCAATTCATTTTTCCAGCACATGACGATGTCGTGCTGTTTTTAAGTCGCAACGCTGAAAAAATTGACGCTACAATAATAACATCCCCGGCGGACGTTTGCGGGATATGTCGATTTAAATCAAAAACTTATAAGTATTTTTCCGGCCATGACTTTGTTCCCACAACTTACCAAAGCCCAGGTGAAATAAGCACGTACCCTGTTTTTTTAAAGCCCGACCAAGGGCAAGGCTCTCACGGTGTAGTAAAGGCGGATAACGAGAGCGAGTGCTTACACGCTATCAAAAATAACCCAGACCTGATCATCTGCGAATATTTACCTGGCGAAGAGTACACCGTAGATTGCTACACCGACAAACTGGGTCAACTTTTGTTTGTAGGTCCCAGAATACGGTCACGAACCAAAGCAGGAATCAGTGTATCCAGCAAGTCATTTGCCACCCCTGAAAACATTAAGTCCATTGCCTTCTCTATTAATGATAAACTGGACCTGCAAGGCGCCTGGTTTTTCCAATTAAAACAAAGTAAAAATAAGGACCTAAAGCTATTAGAAATAGCCCCTAGAATTGCAGGAACAATGGCGACAAACAGAGTTAAGGGTATCAACTTTGCTCTGCTTTCGCTGTTTGAAGCTCAGGGAAAATCAATTTCAATTAACGCCAGTCATACTGACATTCAAATCGAGCGGGCTTTAACAAACAGATACAATACTGATATCGCATATAGCACTGTTTTCATGGATCTGGATGACACCCTCATCATTAACGGAGCTGTTTGCGCAGCCGCTCTGCAATTTATATATCAGTGCAAGGACAGGAAAATACCAGTTCACCTTATCACACGGCATTATAGGGAACCCTCTCTAACCCTGGACGAACTGGCCATACACTCAAAGCTATTTCACGACGTCATTTGGATTCAAGGCGATTCCGCAAAAAGCGAATATATGTGTGATGTTAAGAACCCGATTTTTTTTGATGACTCGTTTAAAGAACGTCAGGACGCCGTCAATGCAGGCGTCCCAAGCTTCGCCCCTGATAGCCTCGAAATGTTTATTGACTGGAGAGTGTAGCCCTTGAGGACTACGTTACCTCCGTATTAATACCACTCAACTGCGCTGCCGAGAACGAGTTTTGGGACGAACTCATTAACTCTTCGTGCTTTTTGTAGGCCGCAAAAATACTGTCTGCGAACGGCCAGCACGCACTGTCTGCTGATACCATCATGCCTGTTTCATAATCGTAGGCTGCATTTGCCTTACTAATACGCACCCGCTCGTTGTCGTCAGCAATCAATCTTAGTACCGCTTTAACAAAGTCTTCCGTGCTATTCGTAGACAACCACTCAGGTTGCTTCATATGGGAAACCATTTCCGAGTCGTTCAAAGCATGAACCTCGTCACC
>JAJFIT010000113.1 GCA_021774775.1 Alphaproteobacteria bacterium
TCGCCGCAAATGGCCATGCGGCTGTTCTCGCCGAACCGGGTCAGGAACATTTTCATCTGCATCGGCGTGGTGTTTTGCGCTTCATCCAAAATAACAAAGGCGTTGGCCAGGGTGCGCCCGCGCATGTAAGCCAGCGGCGCAATCTCGATCTGGTTGCTGGCGATACGTTTTTCAACCTGCTCCGCGGGCATCATATCATAAAGCGCGTCATACAGTGGTCGCAGATAGGGGTCTACCTTATCCTTCAGGTCGCCGGGCAGGAAACCGAGGCTTTCGCCAGCCTCAACCGCTGGGCGTGACAGAATAATCCGGTCGATCTCTCCGGCCAACATCCGCGCCACTGCCATGGCCACCGCCAGATAGGTTTTGCCGGTACCCGCAGGCCCAACGCCGAAAACCATATCCGAAGTTGCCAGTTTTGAAATATAATCAGCCTGTCCCTTGGAGCGCGGCATAATCACCCTGTTACGGGTGGTAATTTTCAAATCGCTGCCGCGCGGGGCTGAACTCGGCGAGGTGTCGGTCCGGCCAACATTGCCGCCTCCGGAGGATTGCAAACCATCATTCGCCGCCGATGCGCCCTCCGCCATGCGAACTGCGCCGTCCACTTCGCCGGTATCAATCTCTCGGCCTTCACCAGCCAGCGCGTTGAGGTCTGCAAGCACGCGGTAAGCAATTTCGGTACGCTCCGCCGAACCTTCAATGGCAACCCGGTTGCCGCGATTGATAAGCACGACTCCTAAAAGCTGCTCAATGCGCGCCAGATTGCGGTCATGCTGGCCAAAAACCACCGCTGCAAGGCGATTGTCTTCAAACTCAAACAGTTTTTTACGAATTTCAGATCGTTGGTGGGCGGAATGCTGGGTGCTATGTTTGGCACCTGTTCCAGTAGCAGACTTATCGCTCTGAGAGCTAACCTTGGCATACATAGAATTTGCTTGCGGCTCCTGACTAAGGCCGCGCCCAGCAATCAATGCAGGGCGCTAACCAATTCACCCTTCAGGCTGTTTGGCCCCGCTTCGGAAATCCGAACCCGCACCAATTTGCCCATAAATTCACTGTATGGATTATCAGCGTCCGCGGCAAGCGTGTTCTGCGCTTTTGATACATCAACATGCACAGCTTGCAGGTAAGGGCTGCGACCCAGAAGCTGGCCCTCGAATTTACCGGGGCGTTCCAGCAGCACATCCATCTCTTTGCCAAGGGAATTTGTGTTGAACTCAAGCTGGTGTTCGTTGATCAGCGCCTGCAAGGCGGCAAGCCGCTTTGATTTTACATCTTCCGGCACCTGGGTTTCCATAACCGATGCTGGCGTACCGGGGCGCGGGCTATATTTAAAACTGTAGGCCGAGGCATATTTCACCCGGCGCACCAAATCCATCGTGTCTTCAAAATCCTGATCCGTTTCGCCCGGGAAACCAACGATAAAATCAGACGAAAGCGCCAGGTCCGGCTTGGCGGCGCGCAGCTTGTCGATAATGGAAAAATAATGTTCGCGCGTATGTTTGCGGTTCATGGCATCAAGAATGCTGTTAGACCCGCTTTGCACCGGCAGGTGCAGGTAAGGCATGCAGGACGCCAGATCCCGGTGGGCGGCGATAAGCTCGTCGTCCATATCGCGTGGGTGCGACGTGGTGTAGCGAATGCGCCCCAAACCTTCAATTTTGTCCAGTTCGCCGATCAGCGCGCCCAGGCTTGCGATCTCGCCGGATGCGGTTTCGCCGTGGTAGGCGTTGACATTTTGACCAAGCAGGGTGATTTCAACCACGCCCGATGCAACCAAACGCTTGGCTTCAGCGACAATATCGGCAACCGGCCGACTATATTCGGCGCCGCGGGTATAAGGCACCACGCAGAAAGTGCAAAATTTATCGCAGCCTTCCTGAACTGTCAGAAACGCGGCCGGGCCGGTGTAATCGCTTTGTTCAGGCAAATGATCAAACTTGGTCTCCACCGGAAAGTCAGTGTCGAGCACCCGGGCGCTCATACGACCGCCGCTGCGCTGTTCTTGGGCAGACTTCAACATATCCGGCAGCCGGTGGTATGTTTGCGGCCCAAGAACCATATCGATGGCGGGCGCTCGGCGCATCATTTCGGGGCCTTCAGCCTGCGCGACGCAGCCTGCAACAGCGATATACATGTCCTTGCCGTCTTCGGCCTTGGCTTGTTTGGTTTGCTTCAGGCGGCCAATTTCAGAATAAACCTTTTCCGCTGCTTTTTCGCGAATATGACAAGTGTTGAGAATGACAAGATCAGCGTCATCAGACGTTTCAGAAACCTCATATCCCTGAGGCTTCAACACGTCGGCCATGCGCTTGCTGTCATACACATTCATCTGGCACCCGTAGGTTTTGATGAAGACTTTTTTACTCACGGTCCGCTCCTGTATCAGGGTCTTTTGGCCTGCCGGTCACTTCAATGCCTATCATCGGTGCCCGCAAGCCTTGGTCAGCGCCAAACAGGGTGCTGAAAAAGGTGCCGGAGACTAGCATCAAACATGCAGGAGTCAAGCGTGCTGGGAAACACCGGCATCAGCGGTGCTGCGGGCCGGGCCTAAACGCATCTCGGCGCGGTGTGCACGCTCCAGACCCGAGGCGATCTGTTCTTCACAATAGCGGGCAACATTTTTGCGGCAGCCTGCATCCTGCAACGTGACTGGCTGGTGATATTCAACAGTCACAACTATTTTCGCCCGCGTCAACAGCTGGCGCAAGTGAGAGAATAACTCCACGTCACCCAGCCAGGCCACCCACGGTTTTTGGCTGCGCACCAAAGGCATTCCGTTCACTTCAGTGTAGGCAAGCGTGATCGGTTGAATATACAGCGGCTCCTCGCGGTGCGCCGCCGCCTGTTCCGCCACCGAAAACAGCGCCGACTTAAACGGTGCCAGGCGCACGCCGCTGGTGTTGGTGCCTTCGGGGAACAGGATCAGGCTATGGCCTTCCTTAACCCTTTCGGCAAGCGCGTCACGCTGGCGCGCGCTGTCAGTGCGGCGTGAGCGGTTGACAAACTCGGTCTTGTGCAGCGTACACAGGCTGCCCAGCAAGCCCCAGCCCGCTACTTCAGATTTGGCGATGAAGCTGGCATTGGGAATGTGGCCGCCCAGCACCAAAATATCGACCCACGAGATATGATTAGCGGCAAAAAGTGTCGCCCCCTTGTTTCGAGCAACACCAGCTACTCGCACATCCATTCCCAATATTCGAGCCATTGTTCGGTGCCAAAGCCCGGCAAAGTGCCACCAATGCCGCTTTGACGCACGGACCATTATATACTGGATTGAAATGAGGGGAATGGAAGCCATAACCACCGCCATTATGCGCCCAAGCCCCATCAGGGACCAGCCTTCCCGATTCAGGTTAGCCCGCAGGCCGCCATATTCAACGGTTTCGGATTGCCCCGCATCTGCTTGTGCTGCGCCTGATTGTGATTCGTCCGATTGACCAGCTAAGTTTGATTGACCTGCTTCTGGCGAGCCATCATCGACCGTGACTGAGCCAGACATGTTACTTTTCTTTGTCAAGCGGCACGCCGTATAGCTCCATACGGTGATCGACAAGACGAAAACCGAGACGCCTTGCTATCTCTTCCTGAAGCTTTTCAATTTCGTCGTTGTGGAACTCAAGCACTTCGCCGGTTTCCAGATTGATCAGATGGTCATGGTGCTCGTCCGTCGCCGGCTCATAGCGAGACCGGCCATCCCGAAAGTCATGGCGTTCCAGAATACCGGCTTCCTCAAACAGGCGCACAGTCCGATATACGGTTGCGATGCTGATGCCGCTATCGACAGCGGTTGACCGGCGGTAAACCTCTTCCACATCAGGATGGTCGGTAGCATCCGTAAGCACGCGAGCGATAACCCGGCGCTGGTCGGTCATGCGCATGCCTTTTTCCAAGCATAACTTTTCAATGTCTAGCTGTTGGTTAGGCATAAGCCACCCATACTCCCTAAAACGGCTAACTGGTTCGAGTTCGCACATAAAGCAGTTGCCCGGACCATGCCATATAAGAAAAGCAAGAGCAAGGAATCGACGGGTTATTTACCGCCCGCGATAGCCCTTGCCGTTGCTGCCCTTTTCCCCATATTGTCACTGACTATGAGTGATGGTGAACAGAAAATTGATCTGGACCTGCGCGGAAGCTTTTGCCCGATGGCATTTGTCAAACTGCGCTTATTCGCTGATCGGATGCCCCACGGCGCGGTGATCCATGTGCTTTATGAAGACAGCGCTGCGAACGAACCGTTGGCGCGGTCGACCCTCGGCATTGGGCATGAGGTTATAAGCGATGAATGCTATGCAGGTAAGCTGGCAAAAGGCGGCGCGACCCGCCTAAAGCTAATGACTGTTCGCGTGGTTAAATAATACCCTTCACAACGATAACCTGAAAATACTCGCATCAATTTTCGCGCCGCCATCGTCACTGTAATAGTTTTGGCGTGTGGAAATTTGTTCGAACCCCAGTTTTTGGTAACAGGCGATAGCACCCTCATTATCGCAGCGCACTTCAAGGAAAAATGAAGCAACACCGTCTTTTTTCAGCTGGTTTGCTATCGCAATGAGTAACCGCGATGCCATGCCTGCCCGCTGCTGTGTGGGGTCTACCGCAAGGGTAAATAATTCGGTTTCGTCCAGTACAGTTTTATAAAGTGCAAACCCCGCAATAGTCTCATCGACACTGATATAGGCCAGCTGACCACCTGCCTGATTAAGACTACAGCCAATTTGGCCAGCGCCCCAGGCTTGCTGACCAAGCTGTTTGAATGCGGCTTCATGGAGAGAAGCCAGAGGTTCCAACATCCCCATTGGCGCTTGATCAATAATGGTAATATCGCCCGGCGACGTCAAGACGATGCCACCGGCAGGATTGGTTTGGCCTTCGCGGCGTCTGCAGCCCGGAAATAGGTTGGCTCCGGCGGGTAAGCTGCTGGGTCAGCGGTCTGCCCAAGCTGCCCAAGGATCACCGGGTCAATATAGGGTACGTCGATTAGATTGACGGCAACCGCAGAACTCCCCGCACCGATGAGGTTGCCTGCCCGCAGCAAGTCTATGCCACTGCCGATGACCATGCCGCCTCTGGCCATAACCGCTTCGGCAATATCTTCAATATCAAGCCCAGCAGCGGACGCTACCGCCGAGGGGATGCCATCATCACCGGTTCCGTCAAAACACTGGTAAAAAGCCTGACCGCCGCGCCCCGTAATAACCGTGTGTATGGCTACACCAGGGGTCTCGGCCTGTTTTTGGGCTTGTGCCGCCAATACCTGAAGGCCGGTGAGCCCGATACAGGGCAAATCGCCTTGAAGCGCCAGCCCGCGCGCGACCGCAAGACCAATGCGCAGGCCAGTGAAGGTGCCCGGCCCGGTTGTTACCACAATGCGCGACAGATCGCTGTATGAAAGCCCAACCGACGCCAGTGTTTCCTCGATCAGCGGCAGCAAACGTTCTGCATGACCGCGGCCAATGATCTCGCTTCTACTGTCAATAACAGTATCAGCCTTCAGCAATGCAACACTGCAGGCGCTTTCGCTGGTATCGATGGCAAGAAGGGTCATGGCAGGGTGCCCACTAACAATGTCGCTACAGAATTGCCGCTGCGTCGGAAAAATCCAGCCTCGGGCTGCGCGCAAACACATCATCTGTGGTGCCGTACCCCAGCGAGCATATGAAATTGGACTTCAGCTGGCTTCCCGTGAAAAACTCTCGGTCCACGCCTGCATTATCAAAGCCTGACATGGGGCCACAGTGCAAGCCCAGTGCCCGCGCCGCCATCATCAGGTAGGCCCCTTGCAAGGTACCATTGCGCATGGCGGTTACCGCCGCCACTTCCGGGTCAGCAAACCAGTTTTTTGCGTCCAGATTATGGGGGAAAAGCGTGGGCAGTTGATCAGCAAAACCTAGGTCATTGGCAATAATAACCGTGACCGGTGCCTGCATCATTTTGGCGTCATTGCCTTCCATCAGCAACGGTTTGAGCCGCGCCTTGGCCGCGTCTGATTTAACAAAATGAAACCGCGCCGGGCTGCAGTTGGCGCTGGTCGGTCCCATTTTGGTCAAGTCATACAGCCGGTGCAACTGCTCGTCGCTGACAGGTTTATCGCGCCAGACATTGATGGTGCGTGCCTCAAGAAAAAGCTGGTCGACCACCGCATCAGACAGCGGCTCGGTGAAAGAAAAATTGACCATCGTAATGCTCCGTTAAGGGTTCTTACTTTACAGGTTTCCTGAGGCCTTTCAGGGCACCCCGCCAGCCCGGAAATCTGGCTTTGTCTTGCCACCTTGCGGCAAACAAGGCAAGCTAATAGCGTCACTATTTGGGGCTGCCGACTTATTTGGGTTGCGGTTCTTTTGGGGAGAAACAGCATGGTCCGCAAACTGACAGCCGCGGTGATGTCATTGTTTATATTTTCGTCCGGCTCGACGGGCTTGCTCGCTGAAGACAAGTCAGCTGTTGTGCTTTTATATCACCGCTTCGGCGAGGACGGGTTGCCCAGTACCAATATTAAACTGGACCAATTTGACGCCCATATATCCGAACTGTTGAACGGTGGTTACACTGTGGTCGCCCTATCGGAAGTGGTGCGACGGCTAAAGGCGAAAGAGCCATTCGCCGAAAAAACCATCGCAATCACAGTGGACGACGCTTACAAATCAGTGCTTACCAATGGCTGGCCGCGTCTGAAGGCTGCCGGGTTGCCGATGACTCTATTTGTATCAACCGATCCTGTTGACCAGCGCAATCCCAATTATATGTCTTGGGATGATATCCGCCAATTGCGGTCTGAAGGTGTTGAAATCGCCCACCATACAGCGTCGCACCTTCATATGATCCATGCGGGCGGCGCGGCATCCGGTGCCGACATCGCGCGGGCAACGGCCCGTTTTGAGGCGGAGTTGGGGGCGGTGCCTCCGTTGTTTGCCTATCCCTACGGCGAATATGATCCGGCGCTGGAAAAGCAGATAGAGGAACTGGGTTATACGGCGGCCTTCAGCCAATATTCCGGCCCCGCTGCCCACTGGAGTGACCTTTATTCACTGCCGCGCTTTCCCATTAACGAGCGCTTCGGCGGCATGGACCGTTTTCGCCTGATCGTAGGCACGACGGCGCTACCGGTGGACGATATTGCACCGATCAATCCTGTGATCAATGAGGAGCGCAACCCACCTGTGTTTGGTTTTACCGTCGACAACACCGTGCGCAACTTGTCTGCCATGGCTTGTTATCCCAGCCATTTGGGCCGGGCGGCCGAGCTGGTGCGCCTGAACGGCAACCGGGTGGAAGTGCGTTTCAAGGAGGCCTTCCCCAAAGGGCGCAACCGAATTAATTGCACCATGCCCGCTGGCGACGGGCGCTGGTATTGGCTGGGACGATTTTTCTATGTGCCTGGCGGCAAGCTGGACTGAACCTGCATTGCAAAAATCGCGGCGTTATTCAACCGCGCGAACATCAACCACTTCAGGCACATAATATTTCAGCAGATTTTCAATACCATGCTTCAGGGTAATGGTTGAGCTGGGGCAGCCAGCGCAGGCACCTTGCATCTGCAGGTAAACCACGCCTTCCTTGAAGCCGTGATAAATAATGTCGCCGCCGTCTCCCGCAACAGCTGGCCGCACTTTCTCATCGAGCAGTGTTTTGATCTGTTCAATAATGTCTGCGTCAGCCTCGTCGGCGTCCATCGTTGATGCCACAGGCTGATCGGTAACCGTTAAAATCGGTGCGCCGGATGCAAAAAACTGCATCAGCCCGGCAAGCACATTGGGCTTGAGCCGGTCCCATTCTTCTTCAGTTGCCTTTGTGATGGTGACAAAGTCATAGCCGAGAAACACACCCGTTACCCCCTGAATGGCAAACATGGCTGTCGCCAGCGGCGATGCGGCTGCGCTGTCCGGGTTATTGAAGTTGGCTGTCCCAGCTTCAAGCAAGGTTTGGCCGGGTATAAACTTCAGGGTGTCAGGGTTCGGGGTGGCCTCAGTTTCAATAAACATGACTAAATCCTTCGTGATTAGCCTTCATTTGGTGCGCAGCGCCTCAAAGGTCAAGGAAAAACGACCAGGGGCGCAGCTATTTTTCAGCAACCACCGGGGCTAGGCTTGCCAGCTGAAAAGCGGGCCTAGCTGTTTTCAATTGCAGCAATATCACCCTGCAGTTCAGTCAGACATTGTTCCAGGGCCGACCTGTTCGCCGCGACCCGGCATATTATGAGCGCCCCTTGAATACGCTCAAGTGCGTAAGCTGCCCACGCTGACGCTTCGCCGGATGATGCTCCAGCGGCCTCGTAAGCACTGGCCAAAAGTTTCATCCAGGCTGATACAGCGGCTGCTATTTCAGTGCGAAAAATGGCCTCGCCCGAGCCCAGTAAAATGCTGTTCATCAGGCACTGCGGCACATCGCCGCTATAAAAAAGCGCGACCCCACGTAAACTGTTTTCCAGCGCGCCAACCGGGCTGTCCAATTTTCCGAGTGGCGTTAACACCAGTTTTTGCAAGCGCTTGCCTTCCTCGGCCATGGCTTTGGCGGCCATGTCCGCCTTGCCGCCAGGAAAATGATGATACAGGCTTGCCTTCGACAGACCGGTTGCTCTCGACAGGTCGGCCATGCTGGCACCGCTATAGCCGGACCGGCGAAACACCGCCGTAAGCTTGGCCAATAACTGGGATTTTGAAAATGTCGCCGGGCGCGCCATCACCTGTCCTTTATCGTATTTTCATATAATAGACCAAACGTTCGGTAATTAATAGAAATAAAATTTTGTCAGGTCCCGTGTATATAACCGGCTCATAACTTTGCCTCATTTGAAGAACATGGTATGGCGTAACCGCATACCCGGATAGTGTTTAGACCAAAACAGAGATACCAATGGCCGACAAAGAAACGCCCAGCTTCAAAGACAAGAAGAAGCCATTGCTGCGCCGCCTGATATACGGCGGTGCTGTTGTCGGTGTATGGTCAACCATTTTGGGCGTGATTTTAATCGCGTACCTGTCACTTGACCTGCCTGACCTTGAAAACCTACCCGCTGCCGGGGCGGGCGATACCGCTGTTGTTGTTAAAGCAGTTAACGGCGCCACACTGGTGCGCCGGGGCCCCATATACGGTGACTGGATTACCTTCAGCCAAACGCCTCGGGCGCTGGTTAATGCTTTTGTTTCGGTCGAGGACCGCAATTTCTTCAAACACGGCGGGGTCGATAGCAAAGGGCTGATGCGGGCCGTGTGGTCCAATGTGAAAGCAGGCGGTGTGCGCGCTGGCGGCAGCACTATCACCCAGCAACTGGCGAAAAACCTGTTTTTGTCCAGCGACCGAACCATCAAACGAAAAGCACAGGAGCTGTTGCTGGCGCTGTGGCTGGAACAAAAATTCACCAAAGAGCAAATTCTAACCCTGTATCTGAACCGGGTCTATTTTGGCGGCGGTGCCTACGGCATCGACGCAGCGGCACGCAAGTTTTACGGCCATTCGGCGGCTAACCTGTCGATTGCCGAGTCTGCCGTACTTGCCGGTCTTGTGAAGGCGCCCTCGCGGCTGGCACCGCACATTAACCCCAAAGGCGCATGGGAACGGGGTCAAATTGTCCTGTCCGCCATGGCGGCAAACAATGTGCTGTCCAAGGCAGCGGCCGACAAAATCAGCGAGCAGCCACCGGCGGTAAAGCCCGCCGTCGCCGGGCGCAATATCCGCTATTTCACCGATTGGGTGGAGAGCGAAGCCAGACGCCTAGCGCCGGGTGCGCGCGGAAAATCCCTGCTGATCTTCACCACACTTGACCCCAGCGTCCAGCGCGCCGCCACCCTGGCTGTTGCGCGCGGCCTGAACGGCGAGGGGAAAACCCGGGGCGCGGCACAGGGCGCGCTGGTTGCCATTGACCATGACGGGGCAGTACGCGCAATGGTCGGCGGCAAGGATTACGGCGAAAGCCAATATAACCGCGCCACACAAGCGCGCCGCCAACCAGGCTCCGCCTTCAAGTTATTCACATACCTCGCAGCGCTGGAAGCCGGTATCAAGCCTGCGGACCGTTATGTGGACAAAGCCACGGTGGTCGGCAGCTGGGCACCCAAAAACTATAGCGGCAAGTTCAACGGCGAAATGAGCGTTCAGGAGGCCTTCGCCCGCTCGATCAATACAATCGCTGTTCAGGTGTCCGAACAAATTGGCCGCGACAAAGCGGCAGCTGTCGCCAAACGGCTGGGCATCACGTCGCACATCAGTATAGTGCCCAGTCTACCGCTTGGCACAGAGGAAGTGGGCTTACTTGAACTGACCAGCAGCTACGCAGCGGTTGCCAACGGTGGCCATTTAGCCGCCCCCTATAGCATCGTGGAAATTGCCACGCTGGAAGGCGAAGTGTTGTTTCGGCGCGCGCCCACGCCGCCCTATACGGTATTGCGCAGTGACATTGTCAACGACATGTCCCGCATGTTGACCAGCGTGGTCAAATGGGGCTCAGGAAAAAGTGCGACCCTGGCCAGGCCAGCAGCGGGAAAATCAGGCACATCGCAGGACAACCGGGACGCTGTTTTCGCAGGCTTTACCAGCGACATGACTGCGACCGTTTGGGTGGGCAACGATGACGGCACACCAATGAAAAATGTCACCGGTGGCGGCCTGCCCGCACGCATATGGCGCGATTTCATGACCGAGGCACACGCCACCCTACCGGCGCGCCCATTGCTGGCTGACGCCGCTATATACAGTGCCGCCGCCACTGACAGGGCGCCCAGCCCACGGCAGATCATTGCCGAGCAAAAATCCACAGAGCCCGCAAAGAAAAAGAAGAAGAAAAGCCTGTTCAGCCGCCTGTTTGGCAAGGATTAAAGTTAGACGGGATTGAAGCTAGCTGGGACTGAAGTTAAGCTGCATCAAACCCTGACCGTGGGCTTTCAGCCATTTTCGCTCAGTCCTATAGCCGGGAATGCAGCGCTCTACATGGTTCCAGAACTGCGCCGAATGATTCATCTCGAGCACATGGGCCACCTCGTGGGCGGCCACATAGCGCCGAACGCGGGGCTCGGCCATCACGAGCCGCCAGTTGAACCTGAGAGTACCGCTGCTGGAACAACTTCCCCAACGGCTTTTCATGTCGCCGATGCTGACCCGCTTGAAGGACACATCCAGCATTTCGGCGAAATAGGCAGCATCTTCGCCGAGCCGTTCCTTGGCCTGTGCCTTCAGCCAGCGCATCAGCCGGGCAGGCGCTTGGTCTGCTGGCCCGCCCACATGGATTTCGCCGTCAACCACCCTGACCCCGCGTGGTGGCTGGTCGCTGAAGCGTATAAAATAGGTTTGGCCGCAATAGGGTACTTCCGCACCGTCGGCTATAGGCGGTCGCGCACTGATTTTGGCGCGTTCGGTCAATAACCAGGCATTATTTTCATCGAGAAATTTCTGCAATTTACCCAGTGACACATGATTTGGTGCGGTAAGCTTGATCTCGCCTGACAGGCCATCCACCCGCAAAATCATCTTTTTTGCTTTGGCATTGCGGCGCAGCTTCACCGGGTGTTCAACGCCGGAAATAGTAGCAAACAAAGGCCTGGGGGCGACAAACAGTGTCATGTCGGCCATTCAACAAGATGGTCTTCAAAATCACCGGCCACGCGCTCGTCAACCACCCGGCCTTTCACCGAGGCACCGGCGGCGTGGATGGCATTGTCATCACCGGCAACCAACGGGTGCCACTGCGGCAGCTCTTTGCCTTCATAAAGCAGGCGGTAAGCACAGGTGCTGGGCATCCATGGCAGCTTGTCCAACAGATCGGCTGTCATAACAACGCAGTTGCCCACATAGCGTTGGCGGGTGATATACTTGCCGCACTTGATGGTCTCTGGGTCCAGAAACCGACAGGCAACATTGGTGTAATGTATCTCACCTGTTTCGTCGTCTTCCAACTTGTGCAGGCAGCATTTACCGCAGCCATCGCACAGCGATTCCCATTCCTGCCGGTTCATTTTTTCAAGTGGTTTTTCGCGCCAGAAGGCCATTTTCAATCCATTATGACCGGGTCTTCAGATGCCGGTGAGACAGTGCTACTTTGCTTTCTCTAACACCGACGCCAAGCTCTGCGCAATATCATCCGGCTTGTCGCGGGACGAAAACAGCCGGACATAATTACCGTCCGGGCCCATAACAAAAATAACCGCTTGATGGTCCATCAGATAATCTGTCGTGCCGGGCTGCTCGCGTTTGGCGAAATAAACCTTGTAGTTCCTGGCCACCGCAGTGATTTCTTCAAGGGTTCCGGTCAGGCCGAGCATTCGCGGATGGAAATCAGGCAAAAAACCAGCAAGCTCTTCAACGGTGTCCCGCTCGGGGTCAATGGAAATGAAAAGCGGCTGGATCGGCGTGGTGTCATAGCCCTGCTTTTCAAGGGAATAGAGCGCAACTGACAGTTTTTGCAAGTCAAGCGGGCACACGTCAGGGCAAAAGCTATAACCAAAATACACCAGCATATACTGGCCCAGAAAATCAGTGTCGGATATCTTCTCGCCAGTGTGCGCTGTCAATGTGAAGGGGCCGCCAGGTCCGCCGGTGCGCCCGGCAAGCGATGTGTCATTGTCTGCAAGATACAGGCGGCCCGCCAACAACCCTGCGGCCACAATCACCACTATCCAAAGCCCCAATCGCACCATTTTCATCACAGCTCTCCGAATTGTTACCCATCCATGAAATTTCTGAAGGGTTTCTTCTTGTGATCCTGTCATCCTTATAGAAATATAGACTGTCTTTGTCACGGCCCCTGCGGCAATTGGTGCCAGAGGTCGATATTTTTATTAGGGCGCGTCGTCGCGTGCCGGTAACAAGTGGATTTCAAATGTTGTTTTCAGTTCGTCTTGCAGGTTTAATGGCCTTGTTATTGACCGGGTTCGCCACTGCCTTGCCCGCTTCGGCGCAGAGCCCGCAATATGATCTGTTGAAGGCAGTCGACAAAGCTGACCTGATCAAAATCAACGAACTGCTGCGCAAGGGTGTATCTCCTGATACCCGCCGACGCAGCGACCGCACCCCGGCAATGCTTATCGCGGCCCAAGCGGGTAACGCGGGGGTTGTTAAATTGCTGTTGGATCACGACGCAAACCCGAATATTTCCGACAATCGGGGTCAAACCCCCTTGATGGCTCGTTCGGTCGTTGGCGATATTGCCATGATTAAAATGCTTTTGACGTATGGGGCAGATCCTAACCGCGCCGACATAGGCCAGGAAACAGCGCTGATGAAAGCGGTTAGAGGCCGAAAATTCAAGGCGGCACAAGCCCTGATCGAAGCGGGAGCTGACCCTAATGTGCAGGACCTGACCGGCAAGACCGCGCTGGAGTATGCAAAAATAAGTCGTTCAAGGCGCTTTATTCGACTGCTTCAGGATGCGGGTGCCACTTACTAAAATTACTGTTATGCCGGTTCATGTATAATTCTGGGCAATACGCGCAAAAAATGTATCCGAGTACCCCTAAAGCCAGCTCTTTCCAGGAGTATTTCCGATACAGGCCCTCATCCAAATTTATCTCGATTATGCCGCACCGTGGATTGCCCTGTGGATAGGTGCCATCGTGCTGGATATGGCCTTTGGCGGACCCAGAGCCCTGGGTTTGGTTCCATCGCTGGACACTGTGATCACACGGTCGGTTCATTTTCTGCGATCAAGGCTGGAACGCCGAACAAGAAGCAGGCGTGCGCATTTTTGGCGCGGCGCGCTGGCGGCGATTATACTTATCGCCAGTTTCGCGGCGATGGGGTACGGAATTGACCGGCTGGTATTTTTCCATCCGGCCCTAACGGCTGTAGCGGTATTTTTTGTCGCCAAATTCCTGTCCCTGAAAATAGCCTGGCAACAATTGCAAAAAGATCTGGCTGCTGCCAGCAACCATTCTGTGGCCGACCATGACCGGTGCCGCGAGCTTACGCGCCGTTCCATCGACCTGTTTGCCAACAACCTTGTTCCCGCGATGGTCCTGTTCGTTGCTGGCGGCTTCACTGCCTTGCTGCCATTTGTCTGCCTGCATGCCGCAGGCCTCGCCGCAGAAAGGGCCGAGGGCAAGTCCTTTTTCCTCCGTCCGTTTCAGCGCATGGGGTCTGTTGCGGCAATCCCGGGCGAGATGCTTGGCACCGGTCTGTTGGCAATTGCCCTTCTATTATGGCCCGCGGCAAATTGGAGCCGTGGCTGGTTGTCTGTGTTCCGTTTCAGCCGAGCGGTTAATCTGTGGCCAATAACAGTGGTGGCCTATGCTTTTAATTGGTCGATTGAACGCGACGGTAAAGGCCACACCGAATCGGGCAGAGACAAGTGGATTGGCCCAACCAATGGTTCAGCACAACTGAAACCGGCGGACGTAAAAAATGCGCTAATTGTCACGCTAATTGCCTTTGGTGTATTAAATGCGTTGATGGGGTTGCTGTGGTTGGCGGCAACAATCGGATAAGTATGTAACCGGAAACGGGGTCTATGGATAAATCAGAGACAGCAGGCGGCAACACGGCCAAACCAAGATTCGGTGACATTTATCCGGATTTTGGCAGCGAGGGCGGCGTACGCTTGGGCACACTGGTGGCGATTCGCTGGATTGGGATAAGTGGTCAGCTATTTGCGCTGGGGTTGGTTGCCTTCGTCCTGCGTTTTGATGTCAACGCGGAGATCACGGTACCTATGATACTGGTATCCGCCCTGCTGAACCTGTGGTTTTCGCTACGTTCCGACAAAAACAAACGCTTGCCAGACAGCCAGGCCAGAGCGCACTTGGCCTTCGATCTGGTGCATGTGGCGGCACTACTGTTTGCAACCGGCGGCCTGTCAAACCCCTTTTGCGTGCTGATGCTGGTGCCAACAACCGTATCTGCGACCATGCTGACACGGCAAAGCACCTACGGCTTGATAGCGCTATCGCTTGCGTTGGTGACCGCGCTTGCCTTCACGCCGTTCCCGCTGCCTTGGGACGGACAAGCGCCTGTGATTGAACCGCTGTTCCTGATCGCTATCTGGATCAGCTTGTGCTTCACCCTAGTGTTTCTGGCGATTTACATGGCCCGGGTCGGGCGGGAAAGTCGCATGCGCGCTCGGGCGCTGGTGGCCACGCAGTTTGCGCTGGAGCAAGAGCAAAAACTGGCTGCGCTTGGTGCCCTTGCCGCTGCCGCCGCACACGAACTGGGCACACCGATGGGCACCATCATGCTGGCAGCAAAGGACTTGTTGACCACATGGAAGGGCGACAAAGACACCCGCGCCGACCTGGTACTGATTTTGGCGGAGGTCACCCGGTGCCGCAATATTCTGTCTGAGCTGCGCGAACACAAAAAAGCCGGAGTGGGTGAGCATTTCACCATGATGCCTGTGGCTGCTGTCCTACGGGAAGCGGCGGCTCCTCACGAGCAAAGAGGCATGGCGATCGAGTTTGCTATCGGGCCGTCAGCCAACTTTGAAATCGCGCGGACACCGGAAATTATTCATTCGGTCAGAAGCATTGTGGAAAATGCCGTCGGCTTCGCACGCAGCCGTGTGGCCGTGGCCGCTGATATGAGCGATGACGTTCTTATGGTTACCATCGACGATGACGGCCCCGGCTTCGACCCACAAATTATGCGCAGCCTGGGCGAACCTTATGTGACAACCCGCACCCCGCACCCGGGCCGCGACGGCGGGCTGGGCCTTGGGCTGTTTATCGCAAAATCGCTGCTTGAGCGAATGGGGGCGTCGCTCTCTTTCGGAGCAACCCCTAGCGGCGGAGCACGAACAAGTATATTGTTCCCACAAACCGGGTCCCTGACATCCGCACCAAATCCCTCTTCAACCGGCAAACGAGGCACCAATGTCTGAAAAACCACAAATAAACCCGGAAGATATTCTCCTGATTGTCGAAGACGACCGCGCCTTCCGCCAACGGCTTTCCCTTAGCATGGAGCGCCAGGGATTCACTGTCGTGGCCGCTGAAAGCATTGAAGAGGCGGGCCTGATGGCCGCAGACCACAAACCTCGCTATGCCATATTGGACATGAAGCTCAACGACGGCAACGGCCTGGACCTTGTGCCGACACTGCGTCATCTGCGCGACGACGTTCGCATCATTATTTTAACCGGTTACGGCAACCTGGCCAGTGCCGTTGCTGCGGTCAAGGCAGGGGCTGTAGACTATTTGGCCAAGCCTGCCGACCCTGATGAAATCGTCAAGGCGCTGCTGGCCAGCGGAGGCGAAAAACCGGAGCCACCAGAAAACCCCATGTCCGCAGACCGGGTGAAATGGGAACATATTCAGCGGGTATATGAACTGTGCGACCGCAATGTTTCCGAAACCGCGCGGCGGCTGAATATGCACCGCCGAACCTTGCAGAGAATTTTGGCGAAACGGTCGCCGCTATAGCCAATCGGCCAGCGCAGAGGCCAGACCAGCACAGAGGCCAGATCAGCACGGGGGAGCTTATGATCTGGTTGATTAGCCCTTTAGCTGTCCGGCTAAATGCTGGGTGTAGGTGGCAAAGTCAGCATAGTCCTGTTCCAGATCGAACCATTCGATAAACCAGTCGTTCACGCCGATGACCGGATCAAGCGACCGCAATAAATCCGAATCATTTAGCCGCTTGTATACATCGCGCATGGAGGCGGTTAGGTCGGTCAAGGTGGCTTCGGCGGTAATGCCAACACAGTCAGCGTTGGGCAGCGCAAACAACCGGGCACCCTTGTTTTGCACCAACGACCGCAATGCAGACGCCAATTCGCGCCGGTAATAAGGCTCCCTCATATGGCGTTCCAGGCTTGAAAGTTTGACATGAAACGCACGGCGGCCAATCGTGTGGCGCCGCAGCCGATGCACATAATCAAGCATATCTTCCATAACGTCCGGGGTTTTTTGCATAAATCTAACCTACGCAGTCCGCTACCTACCGGCCAAACCGTTTAACCTGATGAAGCCACCAATTGCTTTCATTTATCGAATAAACTGGCCGATAATGCAAAATCTTATCATGGGTCAGAACAGAATCTACCTGATTATCGAGAATGTGATAGGTACCATCAAGCTTGACCGCGAGAACGGCATGAGCCGCACGCAGGTTTTCGTCCTGCACGACCACAAGCCGCATATGCGCCGTATCCACACCCAGGCGTTTGAGGGTGATGAATTTGCTGATGGCATAGTCTTCACAATCCCCGCTTCTCAGGAAAAACTCGTCAGGTGTTGACCAATAGTCGGGCACGCCCCAGTTTACCGGGTCGACGATGTAGCTGGTGCGGTTAATGTATAAATTAACTGCCGTTAGCAAGTCGCGGGACAGCGCTGGGTCGCCGCCAACCGTTGCAGGCCCTTCGCTCCGCTGGGAATCAATAAATTGATTCCAGGCGTCGCGGTTGCATTTTATCCGGGCTCTACCCCGGCACTCATTATTTGGATCAACTGAGCCAGCTTCAACCGAGGATGCTTTGCGTTTTTCCAAATTTTGCCTGCGCCATACACCACTCCATTTATCAAACGACTTCATATTGGTCGAATGAATCTCGCGGCTGCCAAAAAGCCCGCTTGATTGGCCCTGCGCGGTAGGCACCTGCCAGCCAATCACCGCGATGGCCACAGCAAGTCCAAATTTTGTGAAATATTTGCCAACTCTAAGCAAATTTAACCCCTGTTTATCGCGCCGCAAATTGGTGATGCTAATAAATGACGCTTCGTGCTCATCAAGATATTCTCCGTCCAGATTATGATGACAATTCCTAAAGACACTCCTAATATTCTGTTAATTGATTGTCGCTATTTTAATTCTAGCTAAATCAGCCAGGTTAACCAAACAAGGAACTGCCCATGTCACAGCAACGTGAGTCCTCACGTAAATTATTGGTGCCCGTCCTTGGTTTTGTGTCGGTTTTGCTGGTTTTGCTGTTGGGAATTTTCAGCTTCGCTGCATCAGAAGCGGAAAAAGGACTGGAAAGCTGGCAAAGTCGCATGAGTTTGGTGGCAGACAGTCGGGTTGCCGCGGTTTCCAAATGGCTCAACAGACATTTGGGTGATGTGGAACAGTTGGCAGGTGACGCCTCGGTTCAGCTTTATGCGACCACCATCGTACAAGCGAGTACGCCTGGTAACGACGGCGACAACAGCGGAGAAGCCCAGCGTGGCTATATCTATTCCTTGCTTTCTGTCGAAGCTGAAGCCAGTGGTTTCCACGAACAACGGGCCATCGATTCGGTGGCAGCCAATGTTAGCCGTCCCAACCGCGCAGGCCTTGCCTTGGTGGACGGCGCAGGAAAAATACTGGTTTCAACAGCCGGTATGCCCATGTTGCGACCTGCAGAGATGGCGCTGGAAGGCGTTCGTTCTTTTGTACGCTTGGGGCCGTCCCTTGATGACAAGACACCGCTTATGCTGGTTGGGGCGCCTATTTCCTTGAACAATGACGGTCAAACTGTTGCTGTCTGGATTGTTGGTGCGCGACCACTGGACCGTGATTTCCTCGACACCCTTTCTCAGCCCGGTGATGACAGCGCAACGGCGGAAAGCTACCTGGTTACCTACTCTGAAGCTGATTCCACCATTGATATTGTCACGCCAATAACGCCGCTACGCAGGGGTGGTCGCACCGGCAATGCCCGGCTTGATCCTGCCGCAAGCTTTGCCGCACGCCAACCGGGCGGATTTAACCAGTTGCCCAACTATGATGGACGCCGTGTTCTGGTGACTGGCCGGGAACTTAGCGCACCTGTGTCCTGGGTGCTTGTCCGTACAATTGAAGCTAGCGAAGCCTTCGCCGACATCAACGAACGCCGCAACAGCCTGTTCCTCACTCTGTCGCTGGCCGCGCTTTCCGTATTGGGCGCCCTGGTGTTGGCATGGCGGCACGGTGTCTCGCGCAAGCTGGAAAAAAGCTATGAGCAGCAATCGGCTTTGTCGTCCGAAAATCAGGCACTGAGTGTTTTCCTGCGCTCGGTAAGCGATGGCCAACCCGCCGCTGTTGCAGCGCTGGATGCCGACATGACGGCACGTTTTGTCAACAAGCAAATGGCGGCGATTGCTGGTATCAGCTCGCCGGAGTTGGAAAATCGCCGTCTCGACACAATTTTCAACAACGAGACCGCTGGCTTACTGCGGAAAAAAGTCGAAAAGGCTGCTACAGGGCGCGCACAATCCATCGAATCGCTGCAGGCGTCTGACCATTCTGACCGGCTTTTTAAAACCGACATTCTACCGCTGGAAGGTGCCGGAGAAACATCAGCCAGCGTGTTGCTGGTCATGCAGGATATTACCGATCTGGTTGCGGCTAACCAGCGATCAGAAAATCTGTTCCGCCAATTGATCAGCACCCTCACCCAGATCATCGATGCGCGAGACCCGTGGAGCAAACATCATTCTGCGCGCGTGGCTGACGTGGCGTCGGCAATGGCTGCGGAAATGGGTTGGAACCCTGAGCAACAAGAGGCAATGCGAACCGCCGGACAGTTGGTTAATCTGGGTAAAATATTTGTGCCAATCGATATTTTGACCAAACAGTCTCCGCTGTCCGACGACGAGCTGGCCCTGGTGCGCGACAGTATGAGCAAAGGCGCCCAGCTAATTGCTGACGTGGGGCTTAAAGGTTCCATTGCTGAAACGCTGGATCAAATGCGCGAGCATTGGGACGGCAGCGGCGAACCAAAGGGCCGCGCCGGCGACACCATTGAACCCGGTGCGCGCCTGTTGTCGGTGGCCAACGCTTTTGTTGGCATCGTTTCGGCTCGTGCGCACAGACAAAGCCTCGGTTTCGACAAAGCCGTCGACATACTTCAGGCCGATGCAGGCAAGCGTTTTGAGCGACGGGCGGTCGCGGCGCTGCAAAATATTCTGGAAAACAAAGACGGACGTCAACGATGGACTGATTTTACCAAAGTGCCGGATATTGACCAGGGTAGCTAGGGTCAGGACCCATACGCGGCTTCATCAGGAAAAGCCTATCACGCGGTTATGGACGCAGCCCCAACATCGGGCACGCCAGCACCAAGGTCGATCCAGTCCATCGGACCTTGCCAGTTGGCCTCTTTGGGTTCGCCGAGAAACGGTGTCGCCAAGGTTGCCCCCTTGTCCGGTGCGGGCACCGACAGGGCAATAGCAAACCCGGACGAGCCGTCCGCGTCCTCCACAGGCAACAAAGTCACCTCAAGTTTGAGCATGTAGCCACGCTCAAACTCGCTTTCCATCTGAATGCAAATACCAACTGGACGGGCGCATACCTGCTGCAAAATCGCCAGCATGAAAGGTCGCTGGTGTTCCTGGATAAACTGCATGTAACCCTGGCCGGTGATTTCATCAGAAAAGCGCCCAATCACATTGGATCCGGCCATCACAACATTCACGCCGGTTTCTGTCACTTTGCCAACGGTGAAATCCGGCAACAGGTCGGGGATATGGTGGGCTTTAAAGTCGGTCCTGCGCGGGATGCCAGAGTAGGATTCGGCAGCCAATTCACGCCAAATTCTCTCCAATCGCTCACTCTTTTCAGTTCGTATCATCCGCTTTTTCCCCAAAAGGGTATACGCAGTTACCATGCGGTTGGTTTTCGCACAAACCAAGATAATGGCCAGCTGTTAACAAAACGAAAAGAACAACTGACACTATGTTCACAATTTATGCTGGTTTTTTGATAGCAGGAATAATTCAGTCTCAGTGGCCTGTCACCCCGTGAGGCCCCGTCACCAAGGGTGCTGAAAGGCGAAGTGCACCAACTCGCGCCATCTTCAGGTGAACAGTCCGCCGACGTGCCGGGTGCAATTTGCGAGCGAAGGCGCTGCGAATCTCATCGCCACCGTAACCGTCAGCAACAATAATGCCGGTGGTGTCCGGTAAAGAGGCGGCCTCGGACAAAACATCAATTGGAAATTTTGTATCAACCGCAAAATAAAATTTGTCGCTGAATGGCAGATAATCTTGCCATTTTTTGTCAGACCTAAAATCTGCCAGACAGGATTTCACCTCAACGATAACGACATCGCCCGATTTACCCAGGCCAACCAAATCAGCTCGCCTGCCGTTAGACAGCGATAGTTCGCGCAAGACAGAATAGCCCATGGAATGCAAAAGCCGCAGGGTTCCCTTGGTAATTAAATCGGTGCTGGTCACTGTTTCCCTGTTGTCATTTCGAAGTCGTCAAAATTGGCCGAAGCTGGCCAGAATGTAGCTAAAATTCGAATAGGCGTGAAAATCTGAACCAGAAAACCAGTGAATACAAGAAAAAAGAACAAATACGGAACATTTGAACGAGGTAACGCCGCCGGTTATTGCCGAAAAGCCTATGGGTCTTCGCTGATAATCGCTTTCAGTCTATTTTGCAGTGCCGTGCCCTTTTCGCCCCCGTCACCCTGAATTTTGTGGGCCAATACAACGTCAAAAACCTTCACATGCGCATCGATAACCTTGATTGACAAAGTTTTGCTCTCGGAAAGGTTTTTGATGTAGGCACAAAGCGAACCACCTGCGAATGTCATCAAAGGAAAATCAAAGCTACCGCCCATACCCTTAATATTGTGGGTCAGGTCATAAATACGCACAGCTTTATCATCCGATTTCAACTCGGATCCGTCCAGATCAGCAACAATGGCTTTCAGCTCGTCGACGGCATCGGTTGTCCAGGTGACAAACTGTTCCACAAGTTCGGCGTCATCTGCATAAGAAAAATCACCTGATTCTTCCTCTGGCATAAGGTCGGTCCTTATCAAAATTGGGCCTCAGGGCGAATAATTCATGACCCTATAAGATTAATAGTTAACGAGCGTATAACACGATTGAGCGATCTACAACCATTGAGGTATTTGATTTACTCAATAGTTTTGCTTGCCATATACCCTGCGCCTTCGATAAACAAATGCCACACCGTGAGACTGAGGAGCGTCCCTTGACACCAAATGACACAGCAAGAGTGCAGGCCTATCTGCAACGCAAGTTCAACAACAATATGTTTCGCCTGGTTCGCCGCCCGCAGGCGCCCGATTCGGTGGAAGTTCTGCTAGGCGAAGAATTTATTGGCGTGGTCTATAAAGACGACGACGAGGGAGAGCTGTCCTTTTCCTTCAACATGTGCGTGCTCGAAGAAGATCTGCCCACCCTATAGACGATGGCTAAATTTACGTGACTATCACAGCGTTTGGCTATGGTGCAGCGGCCATATCTCCCGTCCGGGACCACAATTATATTCGACTGTGCAAGAATGCTCGCCTATCGTCATATCCACCAATTCGGCGGGAGAGAATGAGATGACCGGAACGATAACAGGCGAACTTAGCTACGTTGCCGGAACCAGCGACACACCGCTGCTGTACCAAACCGTTGGGACAGCGCTGGAGGCGGCGGCAACCAGGTATGGTGACCGGCCCGCGCTTATTGTCCCGCACCAGAATATTTGCTGGACTTACGACGAGCTGAACCAGAAAGCCACCGAGGTTGCCGCAGGTCTGATCGCCCTGGGGCTGGAACCGGGTGACCGGGTTGGCCTGTGGGCACCCAACTGCGCCGAATGGATTGTCACGCAATTCGCCACCGCAAAAGCGGGCCTGATTTTGGTCAATATCAATCCGGCCTACCGCATTTCTGAACTGGAGTATGCCCTCAATAAAGTAGGTTGCAAGGCTCTGGTTCTGGCAGGCAGCTTCAAGTCGTCCGACTATGTTGGCATGCTGCGCGAAATTGCGCCGGAGCTGGACAGCTGCAAAGCGGGCAAGCTAACAGCGGCGCGCTTGCCGGACCTTAAAACCGCAATTGTGATCGACAGCAACCCACCGGACGGCTTTATGTCCTTTAGCGCGCTGGCGCAGCGTGACAATGCTGACGCGGCCAAGGTTGCAGACCTTGTAGACACGCTTCAGCCCGATGACCCGATCAATATCCAGTTTACATCGGGCACCACCGGCTTTCCCAAGGGCGCAACGCTCACCCATCACAGCATTCTCAATAACGGCTACTTTGTTGCCGCTCGCCAAAGCTTCTCAGCGGCGGACAGGCTGTGCATTCCGGTGCCACTTTATCATTGCTTCGGTATGGTGATGGGCGTGCTGGGTTGCATCACCCACGGCGCGGCGATTGTACTGCCGGGCGAGGCCTTTGACCCGGAAACAGTGCTGGCGACCGTAGAGGCCGAAAAATGCACCGCACTTTACGGCGTGCCCACCATGTTCATCGCCGAGCTGGAACATGCCAGCTTCAGCAACTATGACCTTTCCAGCCTGCGCACCGGTGCTATGGCCGGGTCCCCGTGTCCCATTGAAGTGATGAAGCGGGTGATCAGCGACATGCATATGAGCGAGGTGACAATCGCCTACGGTATGACAGAAACCGCACCGGTCAGCTTCCAAAGCAAGAAAGATGACCCGTTGGAGAAACGAGTGGCAACCGTTGGCCAGATACACCCGTTCGTTGAGGTCAAAATCGTCGATGAAGACGGCAAAACCGTTCAGCGCACCGAACAGGGCGAGCTGTGCACCCGCGGCTACAGCGTAATGCAGGGTTACTGGGCTGACGACGAGCGCACCGCCGAAGCCATCGATAAAACCGGATGGATGCACACCGGCGACCTGGCAACAATGGACGGTGATGGCTACGTTAATATCACTGGCCGGTTGAAGGATATGATCATCCGCGGCGGTGAAAATATTTACCCGCGCGAGATCGAAGAATTTCTTTATACCCACCCGGCAGTTCAGGATGTTCAGGTGTTCGGTATTCCCGATGACCGCATGGGTGAGGAAGTCTGTGCCTGGGTTTTACTGCGCAACGGTGAACAAGCGGAAGAAGATCAAATACGCGCATTCTGCAAAGGTCAAATCGCCCACTATAAAGTGCCGCGCTACATCCGGTTCGTGGAGGAATACCCCATGACAGTTACTGGCAAAATTCAAAAGTTTGTCATGCGCGATATGATGCAGGAAGACCTGGAGCTCGGGAAAACACAAGCCGGGTAAAGTCAGGGCCACCCCTGATCGGGAATTCATACCCCTTCCCTTGTTGATAATCAAAAAAACCAGCCCGGCGTACCGAGCTGGCTTCTGGTTTGCCATAGTCTACAGCTTAGAATGCACGAGATACATTCATAAAGAAGGAACGACCGGTCAGGTCGTAACCCGATGATGTAACAAGATTTGCCCGATTTGACCCCGCGCCGCCTGAAATACGCGGAGGCAACTTGTCAAACAGATTGTTAACACCAACAGTCACCGACCAGCTTTCATGACGGTAAGCGAACGAAACGTCCTGATACCAACGCGACGCCGCATCGCAGACAGGCTTGAACAAAGCCGTACCCACGACGGAGGTCGAATCGTCAAACGTATCGCACTCGGCATCGATCCGCGCAACAGAACCCGCTGTTGTGCCTGATAGATAACGCGTGGTAAACAACGCTTCCCAGCTGGACCAAACAAGCGACAACGTCGCATTGACCCGTGTTTTTGGATTACCAAAATCACGCAACAGATCGTCTATTGGTTCGCCGGTAAAGATGGTTTCCGTGCGTTCGGTTTGCTGGGTCCAGGCAAGGGCCAAACCGATGTCCATCTGCTCTCCGTAAAAGTCGTCTATCGACGTACGGAACCGTGCATTAATGTCAAGCCCGGCCGCAGTTTCGTTACCAAGGTTCAGGAATGATGCATCAATCGCGCTGACAAAATTAAAGTTCGGGTTCGGGTTTGAGCCCGGTGTCAGACGCGAGCAGAAAGGACTTGCCAAATTAGGCGCATCATTGAAACAACGCGTGAGAATGGTTGTCGCTGGAAGCGAGCGAACCGTATCATCGATGCTGATGTCCCAGTAACTGATGGCGAAGTCCACATCAAACAGGTCGCTGATATCAGGACTTAATGTCAACGTGGCTGTATAGGTTTCAGACGTCTCAGCCACCAGGTCATTCGGGTTACCGCCCACTGTTACCGGAAGGGTAACCGACGCGACAAGACCAAGTTGGGTTGGATCAGAACCAAAAGCGACACAATTGTCCAGCAGGGTCTGCGAGCGATTGTCCTGGGCCGCGTTATAGATGCCGCCGTCGTTGGCCTCGCCCGGAACTGAGCATGGGTCACTATCGGAGCCTACGCCCTGGAACTGATCGGCAAGGAACTGCTCGCGCAAGTTCGGGGCACGAAAAGATGTACCGTATGAACCAGACAAAGATACCCAATCAACCGGCCGGTATGTGAAACGAGCACGATATGTTGTTTCACTGCCGAAATTGCTTTCATCGGTGTAACGAACCGCGCCCTCAATACCGAGATAATCGATACCTTCTTTGTCAACAACAAGCGGCACGTTAACCTCTGCAAAGATATCATAGATATTGCGATCGCCGATCGTTGCCCCTTCCGTAAGTGGGTTTTCCGCAGCAACGCCGCCTGACGCGCCAAGGAAATCTGTCGTTGAATTGATGGTATCCTTCCGGTATTCACCGCCAAACGCAAAGCCAACGGTTCCACCGCCCGATATATCAAACAAATCACCGCTAAAGTTCGCAGCACCAATAAATTGTTCAACAACAGTGCGGTTTGTCCGTGTTCCAATCAGGAAATTACGCTCCGCATCGGATGCGAACGCTCCTTCGCCGTTCTCACCACCTTCAAACAGAGACGGATTGAAGAAATCAATGGTGACACAGTCTTGCGGTGTGGTGAAGCCAAATGATACGCCCGGCGTGGTGCCGCATATTGGATTGCCGCTGGCATCCAACCGTAATGTATTCAAGAACAACAGAAGATTTTCCTCGTTCATGAACGGCTGAGACTGATAACCGACACCCCGGTCATAAGATGCATACACATCATAGGACCAGTTGTTGTCCTCGGCCCACCCTCCGGGTAGGGCCCCGCGCGCACCGCCAACAATGCGGAATTGCTGTAGTTCCACTTCACGGATTTGCGGCAAATCATCGAGGGTGACAAGTGGTGCGGCAAAACCATTAAACGGATTAAGCGGATTGTCGACCAACACCGGTGCGCCTGTTCCGTCAACGATGAGATTACCGTTCGCATCTTCCTGCGGGATAGACCCTGGCACAACCGGGAATATCTGTTCGGTGGACGCCCGGTTCGTCAGGTGACGGTTCATATAGTAGGCTTCATAGTAAAGCTCCAGATTGTCTTCAAGCCCAGGAACCTGATATTTGCCGAGCGTTACGGCCGAAAACAGGGTTACCGGCTGAATAAGATCAGCAGCAAGTCGCTCATCGACATCGCTATATTGGGGCAAGGTCAGATATTTGTCCCGCTCGCTGGCACGGTCAGACCCAAAACGAGTGTCCGGGTTGTCAGGCAATGCATGTGCAGAAGAGAAGTTAGGCACGCCGATATCCGTACTGCCCGGTGTATACCAGACAAAGATGTCGTCGCTGGCACCTGAAAGGTCGATCACTGAATTGTCAAAGAAACCGTTTGAACAGTTATCCAGCCGGTTGCCTTGCTCATCGATCCGCAGGGCCTCTACGCAATCGCGGTGGGCGCTTACCCGCAGTGTGCGTCTTTCAGTAAATTCAGCGGCAAACACAATGCTTGCATTGTCGGTTTTTGCACCGGTAATGAAAGATGCCTGATAGGTTTCACCTTCACCAACCTCCGGCAATTCGATGCTGCCGGTTATTTCCATGCCTTCAAACTCATCGCGCAATTGAAGGTTGATTACGCCAGCCACAGCGTCGGCACCGTATATAGATGAGGCACCCTCTGTGACAACGTCAACACGTTCAACAAGGTTGAAAGGGATCAGGTTGATATCTGGTTGTGATGGCGCGCCGCGCACGCCAGACGATCCGAGACGCCTGTTGTTTACCAAGATCAACGTACGCTCTGGCCCAAGACCCCTGAGACCAATGTTGGCCGAGCCCACGCCGCCAGTAGGCGGTGCCTCAGATGCGTTGGAATTGCCGGCATTGGTGTTAATGGTTTGGTCAAATTGCTGACCGTTGGCAACCGTTGCACGGGCAAGAAGTTCACCAATTGATGTCACACCAATTTGTTTGGCTGCTTCAATATCGAATGTCTGGATTGGTGCTGCGCTGGTAAAGGCATCGCGGCGAATGCGCGAGCCCGTTACAGTGATTAGTTCAATTTCCTCTTCATCATCAGCACTATCCTGTGCTTGCACTGATGCCACGGGAAATGTCATCGCAGCACAGCTTGCCAACAAGAGAGATTTTCTCGTTAAGCTTTGTAACCGTTTCATATTATCCTCCTAAAGTTATCGTAAAGGATGAATATAAGAAATCATAAGTTGTATGTTGTACTGCAAAAACGGTAGCCAGAAACGTTTATTCGCACGTTTGGGCTATTTTTCGCGATTTATTAAAACGATCCCCCAATCCTCATCCTCCACATTCCTGTTAGTTATCCACATCGCTGTAGAGGTAGCGACACAGTGACCTTAGAGTTATTTTTAGGTGACCACACAACTATCCATGTGTTTTCATTAGGATATATAAAAACAGGCCCTGGAGCTGTGATAAAATTGTAACAAGTTTAGTTGAATAGATGTAAATTTATCACTTTAGTTTAGGGGGGAAATCCAGTCGGTCAGGGCAGACAAGAGCTGTCAGTGCGATCCGATCCAAAGCAATCCAGTAACATAAGACAACTAAATCAACCATGCCGAAAGTAATTATGATTATTTTTTTCGTTGAACTCGCATTCTCACGCTACTGTCGACCTTTTGAATCATGTAACTACCCATGGATGCGCGCTTTATGATCGCTGCAAAAGGCGTGCTATATCGACGAGGCCGCAAACGGTCAGTCTGTTCCCAGACTTGGCCATTTTCCAGATAATATAATGCTTTTCCGTAAGCGTTTAGTTTAAACCCTACAACATTCACCTGAATAAGCTGTACATCCCGCGCGCTGGCCGGACGACGGTCCTTGGGCAAGTCTTCATCGCCGAAAACCGGCTGCGGCGGTTTGCCAGATAAGACTTGAGCGGCAGGTACATTTTCCAAACCGGTTGGTGCAGCGGTACCAGCCGCCGGTTTGTCCCTTATTTTTCCCTGACGTTTCGCCTGCATTTTACCAGATGCAACAGCCGGACCCTGAGCGGTATTGTCAGTATCTGCCACTTTGTCATAACAGGCGAGCCTGTCGGCATTGTCTTCAATGATTCGGCATTTCTGCAATGCATTTTCAGGTTCATCGGCCATCGCCCAACTGGAACCAACAACAAATAACAGGCCTGCACCCACAACAGTTATTATGTTTTTCAAATACACTGCACGTCCCCCATTACTATGCCGCTCACAAGCCACCACACCCCAAGCAGGCTGTCAAGTACAGGCGCGAAAATACAATAGGTAACTGCATGAAAACCGCCGCGAAAAAGGCGAAAGCGTTTAAGGTAGATCATCACAACCTGCTGTGATCGGCGCAACGATGGCTGACATCACTACCAGCGGTTTATCCTTGCCGGTTGCCGCCAGGAATAATTTGGCCAACTCCTCAATATGATAGTTGATCTTCTCCATGGTCGCCGCATCCGGCGCACCGACAAGCCGGAAAATCCAGGCATTTTTCGTCGGCCCTTCTGCGACAACAGCCCCTGTTTCCAGACCGCGCTTAAAATCACGCGCTGATTGGCGCGCCTGTGCCTCGGCAATCTTGCCGTATATTTGAAGCGCTTTGGGGTCATTAAACGCAATGCCGTAGCGCAGGGTGGTGCCCGGTGCTTTATACAGTTTTTCCTGTCTGCGGTTTACCGCCCGGGTGCCGGCAGTCTCAATCAATTCAGCACCCAGCAACAGGTCAATATGATGATAAAGCGATGATGGTTTGGCCGCCAAAAGTTCGGCAATTTCCCGGACCGACTTTTCGCCCACATTGGCCAACAAGTCGATGATATCCATACGCCGGGCAGACTTGAGGCAATCAAATTGCTCCTGCCGTCTTATCCAGTAAACATCGTCTGTAGTGTTGGGTTGCATCCAGGTGCCTTACATAAAGGTGAGGGGACACCAGCCCCCTCATGTCGTGCTTATTCCCGAATTACCGAGCCAATCACTTAGGGCCAGTACCTTGAAACCAAAGCGACGGCAGTGCCTTCTGGCGCGGCCATTCCTCATCGAGGGTATCGTCATTATACAAGCGGCCATTCATCATAACTCGGTGGATGTCAGCCGTGTTTTTCAAATCAGTCCGCGGGTCGCTGTTCAGCACCACCAGGTCGGCGAACTTACCGGCTTCAATGGAGCCCACTTCCTGCTCGTGACCGATGATGTGCGCACCGTCGATGGTTGCCGCTTTCAGCGCTTCCATCGGTGTGGCCTTGCCGGAGCCCAGCATCCACATCTCCCAGTGATAGGCCAGCCCCTGAAACTGGCCGTGGCTGCCAACACCAACCTTGCCGCCCGCACGTTGGATATCGATGGCACTGTCAGCAATGCGCGTGAATGCATATTCCTCGTCGCGGAACCACTGCGCCCGCTTGGTACGCGCGTCGACCACATTGTGGGGCATGAAATGGTTCACTTTGGCATCGTCGTGCGGGTTGCTGTTGGTGAAGAAATAATTCTCACCGAACGGCCCGCCGTAAGTTACCAACAACGTCGGCGTATACCCAATGCCGGTTTGCGCCGCCAGTTGCTGAACGTCCCTATACAGGGGAATGATCGGGATATTATGCTCGTTACCGGCAAATCCGTCGATCATGTGCGTCAGGTCCAGTTTCATGTCCAGCCCGCCCTCGGTGGTTGGCATAATGCCCACCTCTTTTGCCGCTTGAATGATTTGCTGCCGCCGTTTGCGATTGCCGGTTATGTAAGCCTTGATATTTTTGGTCCGGTAATGGTCTTTGTAGCGCTTCATCACCTTAACCGCGTCTTCCTTGGACTTGATCGCGGTGTCACTGAACACACCCGGCCCGGTTGACCAGGCCCGCATTCCAATCATGCGGCCCGCTTCAACCATATCCTGATAGGCGAAAATATCGGTAGACGATGTTTGCACATCAAGCCCGCTGGTAACGCCGTAAGCCACATTGGCAAGAAACGGCCAGAAATTATCCTCAATCACTTCGCTGCGGGTCCAGTTCGACCAGTGGCCGTGGCTGTCAACAAACCCGGGCGTGATAAACTTGCCCGACATGTCACGAACTTCGACGCCTCGTGGTGCATCCAGTGAACCGCTGGCACCAACTGCAACAAATTTGCCATCGGTGATCAGTACATCCGCATTTTCCATGGTGCCCGCCGGGCCCATGGTGATCACGGTCGCGCCGGTTAGAAGAATGCTGCCTTCAGGGTTATCCCGCGGCACTTCCACCCGCGCTGTGTAGGAGACATAGTTTTTCTCTTCTTCAGCTTCTTTGGCTTCTTCTTCGTCTACCTCGTCGGCGTCATCTGCTTCGTCAGCATCATCAACCTTTTCGTCAACCTTCTCTTCGGGCTTTTCCTCTTTTTCAGGTTTTACCCATTCAATATCAGCAAGCTTTTGCGTGTAAATCGTGCTGCCCGAAGACCATAATATTGTTTCGCCGTCTGCTGACCATTCAAAATAATCGACGCCGAAATCTGACAGGGTCTTCAGCGGAACAGACGGACCAGCAACATTAACTGTCACCGCCTTGCGGCCCGTTTGCGGCACCGCAACAACCTGCAATTGCTCCTGCGAGCGCGCAAGAGCGTATTGGCCGTTAGGGCTGAGGCGCATATCGCGTGCCGGTACCGGCTGGGCGGCAAAATACAGCCCTTGACCAGTAACCTTTACATGGTCACGACGATCCGTGCCGTCCAGCCGAACCGAGAAAAGCGTGCCGTCGCCGCCGCCAATCAATCCGCCGCCAGCATATAGGTATACCCGGTCTGCTGCGTCACCGAAATGGATCGTGCTAAAGCCAGTGCCTGCAAGCACAACACGCTCATCGCCGCTGTCCACATCCACCGCAACCAAATCGCTGGGTGGTGACGGATTGCCCAAATTAAATTGATAATTGGAGCCACGTACAGCAACAATTTCGTCGTCGCCAGGGGCAAAATGCGGGTCAGAATAATAGCCTGATGTCCTGGTAACCTGTTCGGGACGGCCACGACCATTAGCGCGCATGCGCCATATATGGCCACCGCTTGCATCCCAACTTATATAGGTGATATAACGTCCGTCGCGTGACCAACTGGGCTGGAACACATTGCTGCCTGCGCGGGTAATTTTGTTGGGCGTTGCTCCGTCTTCCAGCGACATGGAATATAACTCACCGAGCGCCGAGAAAACCACAATGGTCCCGTCAGGCGACAGCGACGGTGTTTGCGCCATACGGGCGACAACAGGCCCTTCCGGGTCTTTTTCCTGATGGATCAAATTGGGACCAACATCTATCTTCACCTTGGCGGTGAACGGGATATTGGTGCGCGCGCCGTCCGCAATTGCAATACGTTCAATCTTGCCGCCGCTGTTCAGCACAATGGCGATGCCGTCCGGCGTGAAGCTGTAAGCAGGCAGCAGATCACGGGTGGCTCTCGATTCCTGATCATCCCGGGTGATCGGGTAAGCCAGCCAGCGGTCTTCGCCGGTCGCCATATTGCGCACGCGCAGGCCCGTCTGGGTTTCATGCCGCGTTCCGTATACCAGCATGTTGCCGTCTGGCGAAATGGCCGGGCGCACAGCGCCGCCATAGGCGTTTGCGATTACATCGGTGGTGCCTTCCTGCATGTCGCGGCGAACCACAGACCAGGGGAAATTAGTAAGGTTATAGGTAAATCCGCCGAGGGCTCCCGCGTAATAAAGGTAACGCCCATCAGAAGACGGGGACGCGCCCATGGCATTTGGCTGCTGTGCGCGCGGTGTGGTTGGACCGCCGGGCTTGGAATTGGTTATCTGAATGCCCTTGCCGCCGTGCTTGTGGTACATCCAAATCTCGTTAGCGCCGATGCCGTTGGAAATTTGCGAGATAAACACGCTATTGCCGTCCGCCGACCAGGCCGGGCTCATGGCTTCGCCTGACCCTATGGAAGAAAGCTTCTTGGGTTTGGAACCGTCAACGCCCGCGATATAGAGATTATCTGATCCGTCCTCATCGGAAATATAGGCGATCTGACTACCGTCGGGCGAAAAAACCGGCTGCGACTGGAAGGCCATGCCGGTCACCAGCGCGGCGGCCTCACCGCCTGCCATGGGCATGGTGTATATGTCACCGAGCAGCTCAAACATGATGGTCTGGCCGTCCGGAGAAACGTCAAGCGATACCCAGGTGGCTTCGTCTGTTTCAAACTCAACGGTGCGCGCAGCTTCAAGCGGCAGGGATTTTTTCTTGTCCTCTTTGTTTTTTTTCGCCTCTTTTTTGTCGGCAACCGGCTCGTCCTGAACCGCACTTACAGGGGGTTCAATCCACTTTTCCTGCAAGGTTGGCGTGCCCAAATCGGATGCAAGACCCGATGCAAACGCCGGTGCAGACAACAGGCTTGTTGACAATAGCGCTGCAGCCAGCGCCCGCTTGGTTGAAACAGACATTGAAATCCCCTCGTTTGATTTTCCATACAGACCGGCATTGTCCCACCCCGGTTCTGCTGTATTATTTTGTGGCATATTATTTTGTGATCTGGTGGCCCAGGGAGCAAAGCCTAGCGAGCACTATAAACCTGTTCAAATAAATAATGCAATTTGAACAGGTATTTAAACCAATTGTATAGCCAGAGCGGTTTTTACTCCGGGTAGACAGTGTTGAAATAAACCTCCGTTGCAGGGAACCGCTGGCAGATTAGCTGCTCTTGTTAATTTGCTTGATCCATCGTTATGATCACTTTGAGGAATAATCAGGGTCCTGCCTCAGGCAGTTAAGGGGAAGATAATGAGACATTTTGTTAAGGCGTCCATGCTGGTTGCCAGCCTTTTGGTGGCACCAACAACAGTAGC
>JAJFIT010000114.1 GCA_021774775.1 Alphaproteobacteria bacterium
TGCAAGACCGCTTGATGGACAAGTTTTACAGTGATCCGAACCTGAAGAACCTGTTGGACGATGTGCGGGCGGAGTTGCGGGCGGGCTCTACTACTGTTTCAACGGGTGTAGATCGCTTACTAAGTGCCTTTCACAGCAACAATTCGACCTAGCAAACAGCCTACCAAGTCAATGGACTGGGAAAGTTGAGGTGATAGGGAAAGTAGGGGTGAGGGCGTGGGACTGACAGGCGCGAGTACGATCTGCGGCTAGTGGTTCAAGTTGGCCCACTGGTAGAAACTGACAATTTCGCCGTTTCGCTGGCAATCGGGAGCAGCAAGTTCAACAAACAGTTTCGCAATGTCATCTGGTCCAGGTAGCACTGAAGCGTCTTCTCCGGGCGCTGCTTTTGCGCGCATACTGGTGCGGATCGGTCCCGGGTTAATAACATTGCAGTTGATATCAGTTATTTTATTTTCATTTGAATAGGTTAGTGCAATATTTTCAACCGCTGCCTTAGACATCATATAGCCGCCCCAATAGGCTTTGTCTTTCCCGTTGCTACCCGAGGACACAATGATCACCCGGCCTGCATCGCTTTCCTTGAGTAGCGGGTCAAGAGTACGAATAAAGCGCCAATTGGCAGTTACATTGATGTCGAGAAGTTCCTGAAAATCTTTGACACTGATGTGGCCGAGCGGAGATAGCGGGCCCAAAATCGCGGCATTACCGACAAAAATGTCCAGTTTTCCCCAACGCTCATGAATGGACGCGCCCAGTCGGTCAATGGCAGCACCGTCTTTCAGGTCGAACGGCACTAATGTGCAACTTTGACCTAGAGCTCGTATTTCGTCGTCGAGGCTCTCCAGCGCTGCTTGAGACCGCGGTCGGGCAACCGCAATGATATCAGCGCCCTCAGCGGCCATCGCAAGCGCGACAGCGCGCCCAATACCACGAGACGCGCCAGTTACAAGGGCAAGCCTGCCTTCTAATCGTTTAGTCATTTTGAGGCTCCAGTTAGGCGCGCAGCGGCGTTATCATATCAAGCTGGCGTGACTGTTGGTCTTCGTCCGACTTGTCCGTCAAGAAAGTGGGATAGTCGCCGGTAAAACAAGCATCGCAGTGCGACGGCGATTCTGGATCGCGACCTTCAGGGTGATTAACCGCGCGGTAAAGACCGTCAATAGATACAAATGAAAGGCTGTCCGCATTGATATGCTCTCGCATGGCTTCCAGTTCCATACGGGCCGCAAGCAGTTTCTTTCGTTCCGGCGTATCAACGCCGTAAAAGCAACTGTGCGCCGTTGGCGGTGACGCGATCCGCATATGAACTTCAGTTGCACCAGCTTCACGCATCATGGTCACTATTTTCATCGATGTGGTGCCTCGAACGATAGAATCGTCAACCAAAATGACACGTTTACCTTCGATGTTTCTGCGGTTGGCGTTTAGTTTCAGCTTCACGCCCAGATTACGAATTTGATCGCTTGGCTCAATGAAGGTGCGGCCTACATAGTGGTTGCGAATTATGCCAAGTTCAAAGGGAATACCTGATTCCTGCGCATAACCAATCGCGGCAGGTGTGCCCGAATCTGGCACTGGAATTACAATATCAGCCTCAACCGGGTGTTCCCGCGCCAATTCAGCACCGATGTTCTTACGAACTTCATAAACACTCATGTTGTCAGTGAAGCTGTCTGGTCGCGAAAAATACACATGCTCAAAAATGCAGGGGCGCGGTTTTTCTTCGGGGAAGGGCTTTGATGACTGCAGCCCTTCTTCGGTTATCACCACCAGTTCACCGGGTTCAATATCGCGCACATAATCTGCACCGATGATATCAAGCGCGCAGGTTTCCGAGCATAAGATGTAGGACTTATCAAGCTTTCCGAGCACCAATGGGCGCACGCCCAGCGGGTCGCGCACGCCTATAAGGCCTTCTTTTGTTAGCGCAACCAGTGAGTAGGCCCCTTCAAGTTGACGCAGGGTATCAATAATCCGTTCCATCAGTGTGCGGTAGCGGCTTGTAGCAATCAAATGAATGATCACTTCAGTGTCGGAGGTAGACTGAAAGATTGATCCACGCTGCACCAGTGACTTCCGCTTGTGCGCAGCATTGGTAAGATTGCCGTTGTGGGCAACTGCAAAGCCACCAGAGGCAAATTCGGCGAACAGCGGTTGGCAGTTCCTCAAAATGGTATCGCCAGTGGTGGAATAGCGCACGTGCCCAATGGCGGTATGACCAGGCAGGCTGTCTATGACGGCTTGATTGGTAAAATTATCAGCCACATGGCCAAGCACGCGCTTGGTGTGGAATTCGGTGCCGTCAAAAGCAGTGATCCCGGCGGCCTCCTGGCCGCGGTGCTGCAGGGCGTGCAAGCCCAACGCCGTATGTGCTGTGGAATCCTGGGTGCCAAATATGCCAAAAACACCGCATTCCTCGCGTAATTTATCGTCGTCAAAAGGATGTGCAAACGATGGCGTGGCGTCGGTCATGGTGTCACCCTTTAATCGTCGCACGGCACAACGGCTTGGGACAGTAGCGCTGGCCTTGCGAAACCCAATCATCCTATATCGTTATTGCAGGCCCATGCCTAGAGGCAAGATGACTTTTTTATGAATTTGAACAACCGGCCTCAGGTACCATCTTCTTTGGTAGCTTTTTCCAGCTGCTCTTCGAGTTTTTTACGCTCTTCATCGAGATATTTTGCGGCTTTTTCCTCAAGCGCATCATTGATGAACTGGCTGGGAACCGCATCGGCAGCACGCTTGAGATATTCATCACCGAATTCACCTGGCTTGTCACCCAGTGCATCACCGGCAATCGAGCTTAACATTTCTGCGCCCCACGCCACCAATGGCTTGGTTTGGGCTTCGGCGATCCATTTAGGTTCGTCGCCGGGCACCAGTTTAACGAAAGCAAAATAAAGGGCGGACACCAACACCATACCGCGCAGCAGTCCAAAAAGCGCCCCCAACGACCGGTCCAAAAACCCAACCGGACTGTTTTTGATCATCCCGCCAATCAGGCCAGCTAACCATTTCAGCAGGATTAGGCCACCAATGAACAAACCAGCATAGGTTAGGGTATCTGCCAGCCATGCAGGCTCGATATAGGGTCTGACGTATGGCACAATCAATTCACCAGCGAATACAACGCCGACAATTGTAGCAACCCACGCCAGCAGGCTAAGGGCGACCGTGGCGAAACCACGCCCAAACGCCAATATGACCGAAAGGCCAATCACAATCAGCACTGCGATATCAAACGCGGTCAATGTCGATGCATCCATGGGTTTACAATCCTTCGCACATGGCTCGTTTAGTTATCGGGGAAAAAATTCGTTACCAAATCACCAATTCTGGTAACTGTTTGCTGCTGCATTTCCTTGCGGCTCTGTTTTTTTCCTTTTGGCATAATAGCACGAGAAAAGCCTAGTTTCGCGGCTTCTTTAAGGCGTCCATCAGTTTGTGACACACTTCTGATGTCGCCTGATAAACTGATTTCCCCGAAAACCACGGTTTCCTCGGGCAGGGCGGATTGTGAAAGGCTGGACATCAATGCAGCCGCTACTGCCATATCGGCCGCTGGTTCCGAAATTTTAAGCCCTCCTGCAACATTGAGATAAACGTCGCAGCCAGAAAGACCTAAACCCGCGCGGGCATCCAGTACCGCCAGCACCATTGCGAGCCGCCCCGTGTCCCAGCCGACAACAGCCCGGCGTGGGTTGGCGGCTGAGGAGCGCGCCACTAACGCCTGAATTTCAACCAACACAGGACGTGAGCCTTCAATGCCCGCGAACACACATGAGCCGGGCTCACGGACGTTATGATCAGCCAGAAACAGTTCTGAAGGGTTGGTCACTTCCTGCAGACCGAGGCCGGTCATTTCGAATACACCAATTTCATCGGTGCCCCCAAAACGGTTTTTAACTGCTCGGAGTATGCGGAACTGATGGCCGCGATCGCCTTCAAAATACAATACGGTGTCGACCATATGCTCCAGCACACGCGGTCCGGCGATTTGGCCGTCTTTGGTCACATGGCCCACCAAAATAACCACAATGCCGCGCCGTTTGGCAAAACTGATCAGTTCGTGTGCACACACTCGGACCTGACTAACCGTACCCGGCGCGGATTCCACATGGTCTGCATATAGTGTCTGGATCGAATCAATAACCACTGCCTTTGGCGCATTGCTTTCCCCAAGCGTGGTCAAAATATTGCGAAGGCTTGTTTCGCAGCCTAATTTCAGTGGCGCGCCTTGCAGACCCAGCCGGTTCGCCCGCATCTGAATTTGAGCAGTTGCTTCCTCGCCGGAAATATAGATGCAGTCCTCTCCCTTGAGCGCCAAAGCCGCCATTGCCTGCAGCAACAATGTTGATTTTCCGATACCAGGGTCACCGCCAACCAGCACGGCACTCCCGGGCACAAACCCACCACCAAGCGCGCGGTCCAGTTCGGAAATTCCTGACAGCGTTCGCGGTGCTTCAACAATAGGTTCATTGAGGGATACCAGCGACACAGCGGTGCCCTTTTTCTGGCTCAGTCCCTTAGGAGCTCCCGAAACAGCGGCTGTATGCTGGCTGACAGTGTTCCAGCCGCCGCAGTCATCGCATTTACCCTGCCAGCGGGAATAAACCGCGCCGCAGGAACCACAGGCGAATGTTTGTTGTGGTTTTGCCATCAGGGTTTCAACAATTGCATTTCAATAGGCCCTTGGGCACGCCCATGAATAAACTGGTCCACATAGTCGTTGCCTGACGTATCAATTTCGTTTTTGTCACCGTCCCAGATAATTTTCCCTTGATACAGCATGGCGATGCGGTCAGCGATCTTGCGTGCACTGGCCATGTCGTGGGTGATAGACAGCGTTGTCGCCCCCAGGTCCTGAACGCACTCCACAATCAGATCGTTGATCACATCCGCCATAATGGGATCCAGCCCGGTGGTGGGTTCATCGAAAAAGATAATTTCAGGTTCGCTGGCGATTGCGCGCGCCAAACCCACTCGTTTTTGCATTCCGCCTGACAATTCCGCCGGCGACAGGTCGCCCACATCAGGCGTCAGGCCAACACGCCGGAGCTTTTCAATCGCGATCTCCCGGGCGTCATGTTTATTCATGCCCTCGCCCTGAATCAGGCCGAAAGCGACATTCTGCCAAACCGGGATGCTGTCAAACAGAGCAGCCCCCTGAAAAAGCATGCCAATTTTGGCGAGGACCGGCTTTCGTTCGCGGTTTGACAGGGTTGTTATTTCTCTACCGTCAACCTTGATCGAACCCTGTTCCGGCTTGAGAATACCGAGAATTGACTTCAGCGCGACTGACTTACCGGTGCCTGAACCGCCAATGATGACTACCGATTCGCCTTTTTGCACCGTTAGGTTAAGCCCGTTCAACACATGTTTGGTACCAAATGACTTATGAACATTATCCATTTGGATCATAGGGGTTATGTTTGTCTGCTTGATCATACCTGATTTCCAAATACGATTACCGTTATGATCAGGTTGGCCAGCAAAATCATGATAAATGCAGAAACCACGGCGTTGGTGGTGGCCTTGCCAACACCTTGTGCACCGCCGCGGCTGTTGTATCCATGGTAGCTGCCCATGAGCGCAATAACGAATCCAAATACCGCTGCTTTCACCATTGAAGAAACGATGTCCGCCTTTTCAAGGAAATCCGTCGTTACCTGCAAATATGTACCTGAGTTTAGTCCAAGACGTTCTGTCCCGATAACAAAGCCGCCCAACACCCCGATAGTGTTGGCGACCAGCACAAGAAGGGGCAGGGTGAGCACGGCGGCGATCAGCCGAGGCACCACAAGATAATTGATTGGATCGGTTGACAGCGTAGTCAGCGCGTCAATCTGCTCGGTAACGCGCATGGTCCCGAGTTCAGCCGCCATAGCAGACGACACACGCCCGGCAACCATCAGGCCGCCGAGGACAGGGCCCAGCTCGCGCACAATGGCTATAACAACAACGCCCGGCACCACTGATTCTGCGTTAAAGCGGCTGCCACCAACAAAAATCTGCTGTGCTAATGCTGCACCCGTAAACAGGGCAGTAAGGCCAACCACTGGCAGGCTATTATAACCGATAAGCCACATTTGATGCAGCGCCAACCGCCAGTAAATGGGTGGCATAAATATATGCATCACGGCAACGGCCGCAAAATGGGAAAGCCGACCGATCTCTGCAAGGGCGTTCAAAAATACACGCCCGATTGTCGCTAAGGGGTTTGTCACGCATCAATCCATTTGTTGCCATTATGTTCCTGCAGCACAGAACCTGTTTAACGGGCATTGATGGAAATGAAAAGTGGCTATTTCAAGAGAAGCCCATTCAAAGACAAATTTATGCGTTATTTTCCCTTAAAATTGGCGGGCCGTTTCTGAAGAAATGCCATAACACCTTCAACACAATCGTTTGAACGTCCGGCCGCGCGCTGTGCCTGCGATTCCTGGTGCAGTTGCTCTGGATAGCTGTTTGTGAGCGATTGCGCGACGAGCTGGCGAATACCACCGAGGGCCCTTGTTGGGCCTTTAGCCAGTTTGGTTGCCAACTCACCTGCGCGTGCTGCCAACTTATCGTCGTCAACGGCTTCAAAAATTAATCCCCATTCCTGGGCAGTCTCAGCGGGCAGGCGCTCACCCAGCATCATCAATGCCCGTGCGCGCGCCGTGCCAATAAGTCGCGGTAAAATGTAGGTACTGCCTGCATCCGGCACCAATCCAATATTGACAAAAGCTTGCAGAAAATAAGCTGACTTGGCGGCCACCACTATGTCCGCAGACAGCGCGACCGACATGCCCGCACCAGCCGCAACACCGTTAACCATTGAAACAACCGGAATATTCAGCGCAGCCATCTCAAGCAAAACCGGATGATATCCATGGATTAAACCTTCACCCAGATCACGGTTTTCGTCGCCGAAGGCGTCTACTGCCAAGTCCGCCCCCGAACAGAAAGCACGCCCCGCGCCTGTAATCATCAAGGTGCGTGCGCCGCTCGATGGCTTGGACACTTCGCGGATTGCATCCAGAATATCTTTAAGCATGCCGGAAGACAGCGCATTTAACTTGTCGGGCTGATTGAGGGTAATTGTCGCCAAGCCGTCATCAATTGTGAAAAGAATATTGTCGTAACCAGCCATGTATGCCTCCCTTGGTTTAACACTAAACTAGGGTGCCCTTGCGGGCAGGCAAGGGCTGGTTAAGATCGCGGCTTCTATTTTTTCGTTGCGCCGAAAGGTCCTGAAAGAAAAGCGGGGACATGCGGGCCCATGCCGACAAAAGGTTCTTTCGGCATATCATCAGGTGCCATGCCAGGATGGCTGTCCCGGCGACCACGCTGAGGGCGGCCACTCCGTGCGCTATCAGGCTTGTTTTTGCCGCGAGGAGTCCTTTCAGAACTCTCAGCTCGTTTGTGCTGCTTGCCCTGTGGCTTTTCGACTTCCGCTTCGTCGGAAGATACCTTTTCCGCCTTTTCTTTCACAGGCTTGGCGTCGCTGTCAGCAGACTTGCGCGGCGCACGCTTTTCGCGTTCCAGGCTAAAATCCTCGTCGCGCGGCAGCGGCATGCCGGTTAATTTTTCGATCCCTTCGATCAGACGAACATCCAGCTTCGACTTAACCGCCAGAGTGTATGCCGTTCCCTTGCGTCCTGCACGCCCGGTGCGGCCAATACGGTGTACATAATCATCAGGGTGGCCCGGCACATCAAAGTTAAACACATGGCTTACGTCCGGAACATCAAGCCCGCGCGCCGCCACGTCAGACGCAACCAGCAACTGAATTTCATTTTCCTTGAACTGGCGCAGCGTTTCCATCCGGTCGCGCTGTTCCATGTCGCCGTGAAGCTGTCCGACGCTGAAGCCGTGGCTTCCGAGCGAGGCGTAAACTTCTTTAACGTCGCGTTTGCGGTTGCAGAAAATGATTGCGTTTTTAATCTCTTCGGTGCGCAGTAATTGCCTCAGCGCCTTGCGTTTATCGCGCGGTCCGACCTCAACCAGTTTTTGGGTAATTGTCGTTGCAGCTGTTGCAGGGCGTGCCACTTCAATCTTTTTGGGATCATCGAGGAATTTCTTGGTCAGCCTGTGAATCGCTGGTGGCATAGTCGCAGAGAAAAACAGTGTCTGGTGTTTCTTGGTAATGCGCTCACAGATTTTCTCCACGTCGGGGATAAAACCCATATCCAGCATGCGGTCTGCTTCGTCGATCACCAGAATATCAATGCCGTTCAGCAGCAGCTTGCCGCGTTCGAAATGGTCCAGTAACCGGCCAGGGGTTGCAATCAAAACGTCCGCGCCGCGATTGAGGGCCTTTTCCTGCTCCGCGAAGTTAACACCGCCAATCAACAGCGCCATCGATAATTTGTGGTTTTTACCGTATTTTTCGAAGCTTTCCGCCACTTGAGCGGCCAGTTCCCGGGTTGGCTCAAGAATAAGCGACCGTGGCATACGCGCCCGCGCCCGGCCTTCCGCCAGAATGTCAATCATGGGTAGGGTGAATGACGCGGTTTTTCCGGTACCGGTTTGTGCGATGCCAAGAATATCACGGCCCATCAAAACCTGAGGGGCGGCCTGCGCCTGAATGGGGGTTGGCTCAGTATAGCCCGCGTCCGCAACCGCTTTTAGCGTCGGTTCGCTAAGCCCAAGTAGTTCAAAACCCATTCTGTATCCCAACTGTTAACCTGTCCAATTTGCGCGCAGAATAGGCACGCGGGCTTCAAAGTCAACGCTAGAGAAGGCTGTCAGCAATTTAACCAGGCTAAAACTGCAGGAAATGCCGCATTTATGTGACAGTAAAACTTAGAAAGGGTGCCTAGATATCCAGTGCTTCCAGGTCTGCTTCATTGTCGCGGATAAACTCAAAGCGTTTTTCCGGCTTTTTCCCCATCAGATTATCCACCAAGGTGTTTACAACCGCGCGTTCACCATATTCCGGGGGCAAGGTAACCCGCAACAACGTGCGGTTGGCCCGCTTCATAGTTGTTTCCTTCAACTGTGCTGGCGGCATTTCGCCCAGGCCTTTAAACCGGCTGATCTCAATGTTGGTTTTGCCTTTGAATTCGCGCTCCATCAATTCATCTTTGTGGGCGTCATCCCGGGCGTAAAACACCGTGCCGCCTTTAGCCAAGCGGAAGAGCGGCGGTTGCGCCAGATAAAGTCGACCGTCTTTCACCAGTCCGGGCATTTCCTGAAAGAAGAAGGTCATCAACAGAGTGGCAATATGGGCACCGTCCACGTCCGCATCGGTCATAATCACCACTTTTTCATAGCGTAGCGCATTGCTGTCATAGTGGTCGCGCGTTCCGCAGCCCAGCGCCATAATCAGGTCACGAATTTCCAGATTGGCGGCGATCTTGTCGCGGGTAGCTGATGCAACATTGAGTATTTTACCGCGGATCGGCAATATCGCCTGGGTTTTCCGGTCGCGCGCCTGTTTGGCTGACCCGCCCGCGCTGTCACCCTCCACAATATATATTTCCGTGCCCTCAGACCCGTCACTGGAGCAATCAGTCAACTTGCCGGGCAGGCGCAATTTGCGCTTGTTCACGGCGGTTTTGCGCTGAATGTCTTTCTCCTGCTTGCGCCGTAGTCTGTCCTCGAGCCGCTCCAACGCCCACGTCAGCAAGCTGTTGGCCCGTTCAGGCTGGTCGCCTAACCAATGGTCAAACGCCTCTCGCACAGCATTCTCGGTCAGGCGCTGCGCCTCAGCGGTTGAAAGCTTGTCTTTGGTTTGGCCTTGGAACTGGGGGTCACGGATAAACACCGACAGCATCGAGCAGGAAGCGCCGCATACATCATCAAGAATAAGCCCCGAAGCTTTTTTGTTGCCAGCCAGCTCTGCGTGTGCCTTCAGGCCACGCAGCAGCGCGCTTCTTTGACCGGTTTCATGGGTGCCACCCTGAGGTGTCGGGATGGTGTTGCAATAGCTGTTTGAAAAGCCATCGCCGAATTCAGGCCAGTGAATCGCCCATTCAACACGGCCCTGGTCGTCGGGGAAAATGGCCTGTCCGGCAAAGGGTGCCTCGGTCACACAGGCGCGTTTTTTCATGGTGTCACCCAAATAGTCTGCCAAGCCTCCCGGGAAGTGCAGTGTGGCTTCACCAGGCGTGGAATCGCCGTCTTTAATTAAACCCGGCGCACATTTAAAGCGAATCTCCACACCGCGGAACAAATAGGCTTTGGACCGCGCCAATGCGTATACCCGTGACGGTTTGAAGCCGATTTTATTCCCGAATATCTCATGGTCCGGTAGGAAGGTGGCTTTGGTGCCGCGCCGATTGGCAACAGCGCCCATATCCTCAAGTGGCCCCATGGGTTTGCCGCGCGAAAAGCTTTGGCGGTATAATTTTTTGTCACGGGCAACCTCAACGCTTAACCATTCTGACAGTGCATTTACCACCGAAACACCTACACCGTGCAGGCCACCAGACGTGGCGTAGGCGTCAGAACTGAACTTGCCGCCCGAATGCAGCGTGGTCAGAATGACCTCCAGCGCAGATTTCTTGGGGAATTTGGGGTGTGGGTCCACGGGAATGCCGCGGCCATTGTCACTGATGGAAAGCGAGCCGTCTTCGTGCATGGAAACATTGATACGGCTGGCATGGCCCGCGACGGCTTCGTCCATGGAATTATCCAGAACTTCGGCCACCAAATGGTGCAACGCGCGCTCATCCGTGCCGCCAATATACATGCCGGGGCGCTGGCGAACCGGCTCCAGGCCTTCAAGAACTTCAATATCTTTTGCGGAATAATCGGTCTTGGTCTGTGATACTTCAAACAGGTCGCTCATTGCCCCACCTATACTGTTAACAATCAAGAATTAACCCTTGCGCAAGGCCGCGTCAAGCAAGAGCCTTTGATTTGTAAGGCTTTTTCGAAAATACTATATGTTGTGTTGTAAATCAGGAAAAAATCCTATATTTTGTGGTTCATCGCTAGGTTGAACGAAACACACTCCGGGCCGTTAAGCATTCATAAACCGAATTGCGTTAGCCTGCAGTGGGGTCTAAAAGAGGGCAGCTTATGGCACAGTCAATAGCAGCGAATTTCTGGAACCGTGTGACACACCCTTTCGGGGGAAGTGGTTCACCTGACGCTATTTTGGAAAATGGAACCGGGCAAACGCCTTCAGTGGGTGACCGTTATATGCAGACCAAAGAAGGCACGCCTGTCTGGATCGTCGAAAACGTGTTGAGCGTGACCGCCAGCCGATATCCATTGGTGCGACTGACCAGTGAAAAATACCCTGACCTGATGAAAATTGTTTCAATCTCGACACTGGCTGACCACGGCGAATTCACTCGCGCACATTGACAGTATTCACTGCCCTGATGGTCCCGTTCTATATATTAAATTGGGATAAAATTGCTCGGGTTTGCCTCCAATTTCATTGTCAGAGATAGTCTGGTGATAGCCTCAATACACCAGCCGCTCGTCGCCCTCGTAGAGGGTTTACGTCAATTAATTATGTACTGTCCCCAGATATATAAGAAAGGTGACCCTTAATTAATGGCTGACAAAAAACGCAATTTAAGACAGGCAGGATGGCTGTATTTGGTGCTCGCTCTTATCGCGCCCTTTAGCTTGTCATATGTGCCGGGACTGATTGAGCAGGCAGATGGCACTATGGCGCAGAGGCTTGGCGAATATGAGCCGCTGTTACGCTTGAGTCTGGCAAGCGAAATGCTCTATCAGATTATTGAGGTCTTTATCGTGCTAGCTCTGTATAGCTATTTCCGAGATACGCATGTGAAGTTAGCGAGGCAAATGTTGGTGCTAGGTCTTTTGCCCTTGCCAATCGTTTTTCTGAATGAGCTTAACCTCGTCGGTGCAATCGTCATTGCAACCGGTGATGCTGGCTCGAGCGGAATAGATTTGGGCTTTCATGAGTTTTTAGTGACATTTTTATATAGGCTCCACGGCACAGGGCTTACAATCGCGAGCATTTTTTGGGGTTTGTGGCTCATACCTCTTGGACGACTTGTCTTAATGTCGGGGACAATTCCGAAGTTTTTTGGGTATTCCGTCATGCTTGGCGCTGCTGGATACCTCCTGAGTGCAACTGTTATTCTCATTCTACCCACTCTCGTGCCCACGAACATCATCGAATCCCTGACACTAACGGGAAGCCTATTGATGATCGGCGAAGTGCCAATCATCGCAGGCCTGCTTTGGGCAGGATACAAAAAACCAAAGTCATATTATAACAATGACATAATATAATGTTTTGGGCAGGTGTGCTCGTGTTGAAACACAATCGATAAAACGCCTGCAACAGCCGCCCGGCGCTGAATAATGGCTCTTTGCCGAATTAATATTGGGGCTGTCCCCAGATACTCCCAAGATACCGTCGGGCGCACAACGTCAATCGTTGGCCCGCTGGTGTTGCCGGTCATCATATTGCCGTAAGCATCATCGGTGTATAGCTCACCGCTCGGGCGGTTCCCGCAGGTTAAAGGGTCGAGCGGCGGAAATACCAAACCCTAATCGAACAATTTGTCGATGTCTTCCTGTGACTGAACGTCTTCCTGGTCGGCTTCTGGTACTTTGGTTTGCACCACTTCTTCCAGCTTGCCGTGGATCAACTGGTTGAGCTTCATCAGCAGTTTTTGCAATATCTCGATACGGTCGCGAATAAGCGCCTGTGCTGCCGGTGACAAGCCGCGTTCAACCACGTTCACCGCGACCAAACCGTTCACGGTTGCCTCGATAGTCGATTGCATCTCATTGCATACTGTCTCGAATGGTGATTTAAACACCACCGGGGCAAGCCCGTAGGCCTGTATCGCCAATTCCTTGGCCTGGAAGCCACTTTCGGCAAAATGCTCACTGTAGGTCTTGGGAGACCATTCAATCGCTTCCTCAAGCAGCTCTGGCATGTCGGGCACCATTTCCATCAACATGACGATTTCATTGAAATGGTTCAGATAATCAGTGGCCAGAAAACTTTCAGGGTTAATGTTAGCAGCAGCCAATTGCGGCTGAATATCCAACTGTTCCCGTGTGTAGGTTACTTGCATTCTGGTTGTTCCCGGTGCCGACCGGTTAAAGCGGGTCGCCTTCATTCGAATTTAACCAGTAGCTATTGCCAAAAAGTAAACAAAAGACAGGTTTTTTAATGAAAGAGGCAAATACCAAAAATTGCGGATACGGCTAAACAGCAAAAAGGCCACCGGTTAAGGCAGCCTCTCGCTTTGCATCGATTATTGACTACAACTTTTACGAGCTGTAATACATGTCAAACTCAACCGGATGCGGTGTCAGCTCAAGGGCGGTTACTTCGTCCATTTTCAAATCAATATATGCGTCGATCTGATCATCTGAGAAGACATCGCCGCGTTTTAGGAACTCCCGGTCTGCATCAAGGCAGTCAAGCGCCTCACGCAGGGAACCCGCAACTGTAGGCACGCCTTTCAGTTCCTCTGGTGGCAAGGCATAGAGATCCTTGTCCATGGCATCGCCCGGATGAATTTTATTCTCGATACCGTCAAGGCCAGCCATCAACATTGCTGCGAAAGCATAATATGGATTTGCCAGCGCATCCGGGAAGCGCACTTCCACCCGTTTGGCATTAGGGCTGGAACTATAGGGGATGCGGCATGAGGCCGAACGGTTGCGGCTGGAGTAAGCCAGCAACACCGGTGCTTCAAAACCTGGTGTCAACCGCTTGTAACTGTTGGTGGTTGGATTGGTGAAAGCATTGATCGCCTTGGCGTGCTTGATGATGCCGCCAATGTAGTAAAGCGCGGTTTCAGACAGGTCTGCGTATCCGCCGCCGGCGAAAGTTGGCTTGCCGTCTTTCCAGATCGACATGTGAGTATGCATGCCCGAGCCATTGTCTTCTGCGACCGGTTTCGGCATGAAAGTAGCGGTTTTGCCGTATGTGTGGGCAACCTGGTGGGTTACATACTTGTATACCTGCACATTGTCTGCGGTTGTGATCAGGGTGTCGTAGGTGATGCCAAGCTCGTGCTGGCTTGCGGCCACTTCGTGGTGATGTTTGTCCATGTTAAGACCCATCTCTGTCATCACCTTGACCATTTCACCGCGCAGATCAACGCAGCTGTCAACCGGTGCAACCGGGAAATAGCCGCCCTTGGCGCGCGGACGGTGACCATAGTTACCACCCTCATAGTGTTTTCCGGTGTTATAGGGGCCTTCGACATCGTCAATTTCGTAACTTGCACCCCGGTAGCCAACATTGAATTTCACGTCATCAAACACGAAAAACTCAGGCTCAGGGCCAAAATAGGCTGTGTCACCGATGCCGGTAAACTTGAGGTAAGCTTCGGCTTTCTTGGCAGTAGAGCGCGGATCGCGGCCGTATGGCTGGCCGGTGGATGGCTCAAGAATGTCGCAGAATACCACCAGTGTGATGTCGGCAGTGAAGGGGTCCAACGATGCAGAGCTTAGGTCGGGCATCAGGATCATGTCTGATTCGTTGATCGCCTTCCAACCGGCGATAGACGAGCCATCAAACATAATGCCGTCTGTCAGCATGTCTTCGTCTACAACGTCGGCGCACATGGTCAGGTGCTGCCATTTGCCTTTTACGTCCGTAAAACGCAGGTCTACCCACTCAGCGTTGGTCTCCTTAACCAGCGCAAGAAAGCTTTCAATGTTCAAACCACTATATTTTGGCATCTAAAAATTCCCTTAATGATAATTTCGTATCGTATTGTTCTATTTATTTTTGTGCGACCGCCCACTATTTGACTGCCTGTATCTCTCAACTTGTCAGCGTTAAATCGCGTCTGATCCTGACTCGCCGGTTCTAATGCGAATTGCGGCCTCAACAGAACTGACAAATATTTTTCCGTCGCCGATGCGACCGGTGTGGGCCGCGGTTTTGATCGCTTCCACTGCGCGTTCGGCCTGACCGTCTTCCACCACGACCTCCAGTTTGACCTTCGGTACGAAGTCCACGACATATTCCGCACCGCGGTAAAGCTCGGTATGGCCTTTTTGGCGACCAAACCCTTTTGCCTCCAGAACCGTGATGCCGGATATACCAACTTCGTTGAGGGCCTCTTTGACGTCATCCAGTTTAAACGGCTTGATGATTGCCTCTATCTTCTTCATTTCCCAAAACCTTTATTATTTTGTGATTGTCCCATAGCACAGGTTGTGCCAAGTGATGAATTGGCCGCAAAGCCCCGTCAGACAAGGGTTTTACGTTGCCAATTGATGACCGAAAAAACACCAGGTTGCACAATAAATAGGCAGTTGCGTAATTGTTGACCTGAAATGTCAGCTGTAGCGCGGAGAAACCCACCGGAAATTAGTTTATTTTCACGCTTGACGAGGCCTTACAACTCGGCATAAAACGGCGCACCATTCAGAGCGTGGCGGGTGTAGTTCAGTTGGTTAGAACGCCAGATTGTGATTCTGGAGGCCGCCGGTTCAAGTCCGGTCACTCGCCCCATTCTGAAGAGTTTTTT
>JAJFIT010000115.1 GCA_021774775.1 Alphaproteobacteria bacterium
GAGATGGTTATGCCAGGCGATAATGTGAACCTGACAGTTGAGCTGATTGCTCCTATCGCCATGGAAGAAGGCCTGCGCTTCGCGATCCGCGAAGGTGGCCGTACCGTTGGTGCTGGTGTAGTTGCTAAAGTAATCGAATAATGAAACACGGCGCTGAGCACAAGCTCAGTGCCGCTTCTTTTTAAGGTGTAAGATCAATGGAAGCGCAAAATATTCGCATCCGCCTGAAGGCATTTGACCACCGTGTGCTTGATCAAGCTACTGGTGAAATTGCCAACACGGCTAAGCGTACGGGCGCACTGGTTCGCGGGCCTATCCCGATGCCAACCAGGATCGAAAAATTCACAGTTCTTCGTTCACCACACGTGAACAAGAAGGCTCGTGAACAATTCGAAATACGCACGCACAAACGCTTGCTCGATATTGTTGACCCAACTCCGCAAACAGTTGACGCGCTGATGAAGCTCGATCTGTCTGCTGGTGTTGACGTCGAAATCAAACTGCAAGGATAAGACCCATGCGTACAGGTTTGATAGCAAAAAAATTGGGTATGACCCGCGTCTTTAATGACGCCGGTCATCACGTACCTGTCACTGTTTTGCAGCTGGAAGGCTGTCAGGTGGTTGCGCAGCGTACGATGGAAAAAGATGGATACACGGCACTGCAACTCGGTGCCGGTACCCGCAAGGTTAAGAATGTGACCAAAGCGCAGCGCGGCCACTTCGCTAAAGCTGAAGTTGAACCAAAAGCAAAGTTGGTTGAGTTTCGCGTAGGTGAAGATGCTCTCGTTGAGGTTGGCGCAGAACTGACGGCAGACCACTTTGTTCCAGGTCAACATGTAGATGTTGTTGGAACATCCAAAGGTAAGGGTTTTGCCGGCGCAATGAAACGCCACAACTTTAAAGGCCTTCGCGCGTCACACGGTGTGTCAATTTCTCACCGTTCACATGGTTCAACCGGTCAGTGTCAAGACCCGGGCCGCGTGTTCAAGGGTAAGAAAATGGCCGGTCACATGGGTGATCGCCGTTCGACAGTTCAAAATCTTGAAATCGTTGAGGCACGTGCTGATGAAGGCCTGATTTTGGTAAGAGGCGGTTTGCCTGGATCCAAGCAAGGCTGGGTTCTGATTTCAGACGCTGCCAAAAAAGTTGCACCAGCAGATGTGCCGATGCCTGCCGCATTCCGTATGCCAGGCAAAGCTGAAGAGGTTGCCGCTCCGGCGCCTGCAGAAGCACCGGTAGAAGCTGCGGATGCTGCAGAAAAAGGCGAGGAATAAGTCATGAAGACGAATGTCCTTACATTAGACGCCAAGAAAGCCGGCGACATCGACTTGGATGAGGCTATCTTTGGTGTAACAGCGCGCGCAGACATTCTGCACCGTGTTGTTAACTGGCAGTTGGCCAAGCGCCGCGCTGGAACTCACGCTGTGCAGTTCCGCTCGGATGTGTCCCGCACAGGTGCACGCTTTGGCAAACAAAATGGTGGCGGTACAGCCCGTCACGGTGCGCGTAGCTCCAACATCTTTATTGGTGGTGGTCGTGCATTTGGCCCAATCCCTCGGGATCATGGCTTTAGCCTGCCGAAGAAAATTCGTAAACTTGGCCTGAAGAGCGCGCTCTCTGCCAAGCAGGCGAGTGGTAAAATTATTGTTTTGGATGCTGCAGAGCTGAAAGACGGTAAAACCAAAGAGCTTCGGGCGAAGCTTGAAAAACTTGGCTTAACCAACGCTTTGTTCCTTGACGGTGCGGAAGTGAACCAAAACTTCCTGCGTGCTGTTCAAAACATCCCTAACATCGATGTGCTGCCAACGCAGGGCGCCAACGTATATGACATTCTTCGTCGTGACACGCTGGTTCTGACGAAGGCAGCCGTTGCTCAACTCGGGGAGAGGCTCAAATGACTTCATTAAGACAGTATGACGTTATCAAGAGCCCGGTAATCACCGAAAAAGCAACGCTCGGCTCTGAGAACAACCAAGTGACTTTCAAAGTTGCGATTGATGCGACTAAGCCTGAAATTAAGAAGGCCGTTGAAGCATTGTTCGACGTGAAAGTAACTAAGGTCAACACGCTGCGCCAAGAAGGCAAGATTAAGCGGTTCCGTGGTGTAAAAGGCAAACGTGCCGAATACAAAAAAGCCATGGTTACCCTTGCTGAAGGCAGCAGCATCGATGTGACGACGGGGGTGTAACCAAATGGCATTAAAGCAATATAATCCGGTTACTCCATCACTGCGTAGTCTTGTACTTGTTGACCGTGAAGGTCTTCACAAGGGCAAGCCTGTTAAAGCGCTGACTGAAGGTTTGACCAAATCCGGTGGCCGCAATAATACTGGCCGCATCACCGCTCGTCGTATCGGTGGTGGTCATAAGCGTACCTACCGGAAAATCGATTTCAAACGCACGAAATGGGATATGCCCGCAATTGTGGAACGTCTTGAGTACGATCCAAACCGGACAGCTTTCATTGCGTTGATCAAATATGAAGACGGTGAGCTTGCCTACATTCTGGCGCCTCAGCGGTTGGCTCCGGGCGATAGTGTTATCGCTTCAGAGAAAACTGACGTGAAGCCTGGTAATGTTATGCGGCTTGCTAACATGCCTGTTGGAACCATCATCCACAATGTGGAGATGAAAGCAGGCAAGGGCGGCCAGATCGCTCGTTCAGCTGGAACCTATGCCCAGTTGATCGGTCGTGACCGTGGCTACGCGCAGTTACGCCTAAGCTCAGGCGAAGTTCGCGTCGTTCGCGGTGAATGCGTTGCTACTGTTGGCGCCGTTTCAAACCCAGATAACCAAAATATCAAGCTCGGTAAAGCGGGTCGGAAACGTTGGTTGGGCAAGCGTCCTTCGGTTCGTGGTGTTGCCATGAACCCTGTTGATCACCCACATGGTGGTGGTGAAGGTCGTACGTCTGGTGGTCGTCACCCTGTGACACCATGGGGCAAGCCTACTAAGGGCAAGCGCACGCGCTCTAATAAAGCAACTGACAAGCTCATCATCCGTTCGCGCCACGAGCGCAAGAAACGTTAAGGAGGCCTTATTATGGCACGCTCTGTATGGAAAGGCCCTTTCGTTGACATGCATCTTCTCAAGAAGGTGGAAGCGGCTCAAGAAAGTGGCAAATCATCGGTAGTAATTCAGACCTGGTCTCGCCGGTCTACAATTCTGCCAGACTTTGTTGGCATTACGTTCAATGTCTATAACGGCAAGAAGTTCATTCCTGTGTATGTGACCGAAGATATGGTTGGTCACAAACTTGGTGAATTCGCTCCGACGCGGACCTTTTATGGTCACACGGCGGATAAGAAAGCGAAGAGGAAGTAATCATGGGTAAGCAATCAACAAAACGCCAACTGGCGGATAACGAAGCTATCGCAACTGCGACTCAGCTTCGTGGCTCACCCCAGAAACTGAATCTGGTGGCAGCTACCATTCGTGGCATGAAAGTGGAAAAGGCTCTGACTTCATTGAGCTTCAACCGCCGCCGCAGTGCAGCTGCTGTTAAAAGTGTTCTCGAGTCCGCAATTGCGAACGCCGAAAACAACCATAACCTTGATGTGGATAGCCTGATAGTGGCCGAAGCAACTGTGGGTAAGGCACTGACCATGAAGCGGTTTCGTGCTCGTGCCCGCGGTCGTTCAGCGAAAATTATCAAGCCGTTCAGTCGTCTGCGCATTGTTGTGCGCGAAGTAGAGGAGACTGCATAATGGGTCGTAAAGTAAGCCCCATTGGTCTGCGCCTCGGTGTTAACCGCACCTGGGACTCGCGCTGGTATGCCGAAGGCGATGACTACGGCAACATGTTGCATGAAGACCTGAATATTCGCGCCTTTATCGAAAAAGAGCTGTCACAGGCTGGCATTTCGAAGGTTGTGATCGAACGGCCTGCAAAAAAATGCCGCGTGACGATTTATTCGGCACGTCCTGGTGTGATCATCGGTAAAAAAGGCGCTGACATCGAGAAGCTTCGCAAAAAAATCGCGGATAAGACTGCTTCTGAAGTTAGCCTGAATATCGTTGAGGTTCGCAAGCCTGAGATTGACGCGAAACTGATCGCTGATGGTATTGCCCAGCAACTCGAGCGCCGTGTGGCTTTCCGCCGCGCAATGAAGCGTTCGGTTCAAAGTGCAATGCGCCTTGGTGCTGGTGGCATCCGTGTTAACTGTGCCGGTCGTTTGGGCGGCGCTGAGATTGCTCGGACGGAATGGTACCGCGAAGGTCGCGTACCGTTGCACACACTGCGCGCTGATATTGACTATGGCACCGCTGAAGCTCTGACTGCCTACGGCATCTCGGGCATCAAGGTGTGGGTCTATAAAGGCGACATCATGGAACATGACCCAATGGCTCACGAGCGTCGTGCAAACGAAGTTCAAAGCCAAGGTGGCCCGTCCCGCCGTTAGGCTGGGACGATAGATTAGGAGCGACAGACAATGTTGCAACCGAAGCGTACAAAGTTCCGGAAGGCCTTTAAGGGCCGGATCCGCGGGAAAGCCCCTGGAGGAACAGATTTAAACTTTGGTCAGTTTGGTCTCAAAGCGACCCAACCTGGCCGTGTAACAGCTCGTCAAATTGAGGCGGCTCGTCGTGCCATCAACCGTCATATGAAGCGGTCTGGTAAAGTCTGGATCAGGATTTTTCCTGACGTTCCAGTCACGAAGAAGCCTACCGAAGTTCGGATGGGTAAAGGTAAGGGTTCCGTCGATAGATGGGTGGCCAAGGTTAAACCTGGCCGCATCATGTTTGAAATTGACGGTGTCTCTGATGAAGTCGCCCGCGGTGCGTTTGATCGGGCAGCTGCCAAGCTGTCAGTTTCAACGCGTATCGTCGAGCGTATGCATTAAGAAAGCGGAGAAGAACCATGAAGACAACTGATCTTCGTGCCAAGTCGAAAGACGAGCTCCGTGATGAGCTCGTCAGCTTGAAAAAAGAGCAGTTTAATCTGCGCTTTCAAGCGGCGTCTGGCCAATTGGAAAACACAGCTCGGGTTAAGAAGGTACGTCGCAACGTTGCACGTATCCAAACAATCCTAACTGAGCAAGCAGAGGCGTAAGGAGAAACCAATGCCAAAGCGTATTCTGCAGGGTGTGGTCGTAAGCGACAAGGGTACAAATACCGTTGTTGTTAAAGTTGAACGTCGGATCAGGCATCCATTGCTTGACAAAATTATCAGGCGCTCTAAGAAGTACCACGCTCATGATGAGAGCAACCAAATTCAGGTTGGCGAAACTGTACGTATTGTAGAGTGTCGTCCTATCTCGAAACTTAAGACTTGGCGCGTAGTTGGCGGTGAAGCGTAAGCTTCATCGTTTTCTTTGTGCCGATTAAACTGAAGAAAAGGGTGTAACCCATGATTCAAATGCAAACCAACCTCGACGTGGCCGACAACTCCGGGGCCAAGAGGGTGCAGTGCATTAAGGTCCTTGGTGGATCTAAACGTAAGACTGCTGGAGTAGGCGACATTATTGTTGTCTCAGTAAAAGAGGCGATCCCACGGGGCCGCGTTAAGAAGGGTGACGTGCATCGCGCCGTTATCGTTCGTACAGCTAAGGAAGTACGCCGCAACGATGGTACAACCATCCGTTTCGACAACAATGCAGCTGTGCTTGTCAACAAGAACCACGAGCCAATTGGTACACGTATCTTTGGCCCTGTTGTTCGTGAATTGCGTGCGAAGAAGCATATGAAGATCGTATCGCTTGCACCGGAGGTATTATAATGGCTGCCAAACTTAAAAAAGGTGACAAAGTCGTTGTGATGGCCGGTAAAGACAAAGGCAAGCGCGGCGAAATTACATCTGTTCTGCCGTCAGAGGGCCGGGCCGTTGTACAGGGTGTTAACCTTGTAAAGCGTCACACACGCCCAACGCAGACAAGTGCGGGTGGAATTAATTCCAAAGAAGCAGCTATTCAGCTCTCCAATCTGATGATTGAAGATCCGAAAGACGGCGCTCCTACCCGTGTTGGTTTCAAAGTTTCCGACGATGGTAAAAAAGTTCGCTTTGCCAAAAAGTCAGGGGAGGTGATCAATGGCTGATTCAACCATGCCGCGCCTTCGTAACGCATACGAAGATAAAATCCGGGCGTCTCTCTTGGAGCAGTTCGGCTACAAGAACCCCATGCAGGTTCCGAAATTGGACAAGATCGTCATCAACATGGGTGTTGGTGAAGGCGTTCAAGACAAGAAAAAAGTTACTAAAGCGGCGACCGAAATTGCTGCCATTGCAGGCCAGAAGCCTGTCGTGACAATCGCGCGCAAGTCTATTGCAGGCTTCAAGCTGCGTGAGGGCATGCCAATCGGCGCTAAAGTAACACTGCGCTCAAAGCGTATGTATGAGTTTCTTGATCGTTTGATCACTATCGCAATGCCACGTGTTCGTGACTTCCAGGGTGTTAACCCCAAGTCATTTGACGGTAACGGCAACTATGCGATGGGTTTGAAAGAACAATTGGTTTTCCCCGAGATCAACTATGACGACGTTGATCAGGTTCGCGGAATGGACATCATTATCTGCACCACGGCTACGAACGACGACGAGGCGCGTGCGCTTCTCGCCGGTTTCGATATGCCGTTCAAGCAATAGCGGTAGCAGGAGGGTTTTATTATGGCTAAAAAAAGTGCCATCAACAAAAACAAGCGTCGGGAAAAAACTGTTGCAAAGTTCGCTGCCAAGCGCGCCGAACTAAAAGCAAAGGTTTATGACAAGAGCTTGTCTGAAGATGAGCGGTGGCTTGCTGCATTGCAGCTGGCGGCGCTTCCACGTGACGGTGCGGCAACGCGTCTTCGCAATCGCTGCGAAGTAACAGGGCGTCCGCGCGGTTACTATCGTAAATTTAAAATGTCTCGTATTGCGCTGCGTGAGCTCGGCTCTGCTGCAAAAGTACCTGGCCTCGTGAAATCCAGTTGGTAAGGGGATAGCTGATGTCTATGACAGATCCAATCGCTGATATGCTGACCCGAATCCGCAATGGCTTGCAAGCTGGCAAGTCCGTTGTATCGAGCCCAGCTTCAAAAACACGCCAGCGTATTCTTGATGTGCTGCAGCGTGAAGGTTACATCCGGGGTTATTCCCGCACAGAAGGTGAAGCTAACCATGCTGAACTTTCTATCGAGTTGAAATATATGGAAGGTGAGCCGGTTATCCGCACGATCAATCGTGTGTCCAAGCCTGGTCGCCGCGTATATAGCTCAGTGCGTGACTTGCCGCGTATTCATAACGGCCTGGGAATTTCGATCGTATCCACACCGAAAGGTGTACTTTCTGACGCGGAAGCGCGTGAAAGTAATGTGGGCGGCGAAGTTCTCTGCACCGTATTCTAGGGAAGGGAAGAACACATGTCCCGTATCGGTAAACAGCCAGTAGCAATACCAGCCGGTGTCACCGTATCCTTGAACGGTACTGACCTTGCGGTCAAAGGCCCGAAAGGCGAGCTTGCAATGTCTTTTGTCCCTGAAGTGACAGTGTCACATGCAGACGACAAAATCGTTCTTGAGCCCGTTGGTGATACAAAACGCGCCCGCTCTATGTGGGGAATGCAACGCTCTCTGGTTTCCAACATCGTTGAAGGTGTAACAAACGGTTTCACAAAGAAACTTTTGCTCACTGGTGTTGGTTACAGAGCGCAGATGAAAGGCTCAAGCTTGAATCTTCAGCTTGGTTTCAGCCATGACATCAATTTCCCCGTACCAGCAGGTATTCAAATTAAAACGCCTGATCAAACAACGATCGAGATTTCTGGCATCGACAAGCAAATGGTCGGTGAAACAGCAGCCAAGATCCGCGAATACAGAAAACCGGAGCCTTACAAAGGCAAGGGTGTTCGGTATGACGGCGAATACGTCTTCCGCAAAGAAGGCAAGAAGAAGTAATGGGTGGCAGCAATGGCAAATAGCAAAAATCTTTTTGAACGACGTCGCCTGCGTAACCGGGTTCAGCTTCGTAAAACAAGCACCGGGCGGCCACGTCTTTCTGTCCATAGGACAAACCAGCATATTTATGCGCAGGTTATCGATGATGTGAAAGGTGCAACCCTTGCGGCTGCGTCTACACTCGACGAAGGCCTGAAGGGCGATGCAACATCGAACATTGACGCTGCATCTAAAGTTGGAAAATTGATTGCCGAGCGAGCCAAGGCCGCGGGCGTTGAATCAGTGGTTTTTGACCGCGGTGGTTTCTTGTACCACGGCCGGGTTAAAGCATTGGCTGAAGCAGCGCGCGATGGCGGCTTGACCTTCTAGGCAAGAGATAAGGAAAAGGATGTCCCATGGCACGCCCAGAACGTAATCGCCAAGAGCGCGGAAACCGCGAAGAAAGCGAATTGATTGAGAAGCTTGTCCACATTAACCGTGTGGCCAAAGTTGTAAAAGGTGGCCGTCGTTTCGGTTTTGCAGCCCTTGTGGTTGTTGGTGACCAGCGCGGCCGGGTTGGCTTCGGCAAAGGAAAGGCTCGGGAAGTTCCTGAAGCCATTCGTAAAGCCACAGAAGCTGCGAAGAAAAACATGATCCGTGTACCGCTGAAAGAAGGCCGTACGTTGCACCATGATATCCGGGGCCGTCACGGCGCTGGTAAAGTGTTGCTGCGCACAACTGTTGCCGGTACAGGCATCATTGCTGGTGGTCCGATGCGGGCGGTTTTTGAAGCGCTCGGCGTACAAGACGTTGTGACGAAGTCTCAGGGCTCGTCAAACCCATACAATATGGTACGGGCAACGTTCAACGCGCTGACACTGCAGAACTCGCCTCGTCAGATTGCTGCGAAACGCGGTAAAAAAGTAGCTGATATCGTATCTCGTCGCGGCGACGTTAAAGCCGTAGCGGCGAACGACGAAGACGCTGCTGTTGAAACTGCAGAAGCGGAGTAATCCCGATGGCTGCGAAAAAAACAGTAACCGTTACTCAAATCGGTAGCCCGATCCGTCGCCGTGAAGATCAGCGTCAGACGCTGGTCGGCCTGGGTCTAAACAAAATGCATAAAACGCGCGAGCTGGAAGATACGCCAGCCGTTCGCGGCATGATCGACAAGGTGCACCATTTGGTGCGCGTTGAAGATTAAGCCGGCGCTTGGAGAGTAGAAATGAAACTCAACCAACTTAGTGACAATGCAGGTGCTCGTAAATCTGCGATGCGTGTTGGCCGCGGGATCGCTTCTGGCAAAGGTAAAACTGCCGGTTCCGGTCACAAGGGTCAAAAAGCGCGTTCAGGTGTTGCAATCAATGGTTTTGAGGGTGGCCAGATGCCACTTTATCAACGCCTGCCAAAACGCGGTTTCAATAGTCGCAATCGGAAAGATTTCCAGGTTGTAAACATTGGCCGCCTTCAATCTGCAATTGATGCTGGTAAATTAGATGCCAAGTCACCAATTACAATTGAAGTACTGGTTCAAGCCGGTGTTATTGGCAAGGTTGTAGACGGCGTTCGTCTGCTGGCAAAAGGTGAACTGAAAGCTAAAGTCGAAATTACAGTAACGGGCGCATCCAAGGGTGCAATTGCAGCTGTTAAGAAGGCTGGCGGCAAAGTTACCGTTGCTGAATAAATAACCAAACAAGCCGAGATTAATTTAAGGCTGGAGTAGACGTACATGGCATCTGCTGCTGAACAGTTAGCGTCCAACATCAGTTGGTCTGCCTTTTCCAAGGCGACCGAACTGAAAAAGCGGATAATGTTCGCTCTTGGGGCGCTTATTATTTTCAGACTTTGCAGTTACATTCCCATTCCGGGGCTGGACGCTGCATCGGTTGAGCGCATGTTTGCAAACATGGGCGGCGGATTTGTTGACATTGTTAACACTTTCTCGGGCGGCGCGTTGCAGCGTACCTCGATCATAATGCTTGGCATTATGCCTTATATCTCGGCTTCGATTATCATGCAGCTTCTCACCACCATGAGTTCCACTTTGGCGCAGCTGAAGAAGGACGGCGAGCAGGGCCGCAAGAAAATCAACCAATATACTCGCTATGGCACCGTACTCTTGACCATTGTTCAGGGGTGGGCGATTGCCTCTGGGCTGGAAAGCCAGCCCGGTGTTGTTGTGGACCCAGGCCTGTTCTTCCGCTTCACTGCGGTGGTCACGCTCTTGGGTGGTACCATGTTCCTGATGTGGCTCGGTGAGCAGATCACCCAGCGCGGCATCGGCAACGGTATTTCACTGATTATTTTCGCCGGTATTGTGGCTGAACTGCCCGGTACCCTGGCGCAGGCGTTTGAACTGACCCGTACCGGTCAGATGAACGTGCCGGTTTTGCTGGCGATGCTAACCGGTGCAGCTGCGCTGATTTGGTTCATTGTCTTCTGCGAGCGGGCACAGCGCCGGATCGTTATTCAGTATCCCAAGCGCCAACAGCGCGGCGGCGGTATGCAGGGCGAGCAGTCGCATCTGCCAATGAAGTTGAATGTTGCCGGTGTTATTCCACCAATTTTTGCAAGCTCGCTATTGCTGATGCCGTTGACAGTTGCTGGCATGTCGGCCCAAAATAGTGACAACGAATTCCTTCTTACGGTAACGTCGCTGTTGTCACCTGGTCAGCCGATCTATATTGCATTTTATATTGCGCTGATCGTCTTCTTTTGCTTCTTCTATACCGCTATTCAGTTCAACCCTGAAGACACGGCAGATAACCTGAAGAAAAACGGTGGTTTTGTTCCCGGTATTCGTCCCGGCACGCGCACCGCAGAATATCTTGATTATGTTCTGACGCGTTTGACTGTTATTGGCTCGGCCTATCTGTCTATCGTCTGTGCAATCCCTGAGTTTTTGATCAGCTCGGCTGCGATCCCCTTCTACCTGGGCGGCACCAGCCTGTTGATTGTTGTGAATGTGACCATGGACACGGTGAGCCAAATCCATTCACACCTGATGGCACAGCAATATGAGGGTCTCCTGAAGAAGGCGCGCCTGAAGGGGGGACGCAGAAGATGATTATTATTTTGTTTGGCCCTCCCGGTGCCGGTAAAGGCACACAGGCACAGTTGTTGGAAAAAAACCGCGGGTTGGTGCAGCTGTCAACGGGCGATATGCTGCGCGCCGCTGTTGCAGCTGAGACTCACTACGGAAAAAAGGCCAAAGACAAGATGGACGCAGGCCAATTGGTATCAGACGATATCGTGATTGGCATTATCGCAGACCGAATCAAAGCCGACGATTGCAAGAATGGCTTCATTCTGGACGGTTTCCCGCGCAATGTGGCGCAGGCCCAGGCGCTGGATGTGATGCTGGCAGAAGAAGGCGTAAAGCTGGATGCTGTTGTGCAGATGGAAGTTGATGACGCAGCACTGGTTGACCGGGTTTCCGGTCGGTACACGTGCGCGAAATGCAATGAAGGTTACCACGACACCAACCTGAAACCAGCGGTTGAAGGCGTGTGTGATAACTGCGGAAGCACAGAGTTCAAGCGCCGCGACGACGACAATGCAGAGACTGTCGCCAAGCGGCTGGACGAATATTATGCACAGACGGCACCGGTGTTGCCTTACTATGCAGAGCAAGGAATTTTGCAGCAAGTGGACGGCATGGCTGCTGTCAATGAGGTTGCTGCACAAATAGACGCGGTTTTGGCTGCGTAAGAAATTGTTACACGACGGTTGACGCGGGGGGTTTGTTCCTATAATCCCCGGCTTCGCACGTCTTGTGACTTAGTTGTACTAGAACGTGAAATTTTTTGATCAGGAGAATGGTCGTGGCGCGTATTGCAGGCGTTAACATTCCGACCAACAAGCGAGTGGAAATCGCACTGACTTATATCCACGGCATCGGGCATACCGCTGCCAAGGACATTTGTTCGAAGTTGAATTTCCCATTCGAACGCAGGGTGGCGGAATTGACGGATGCTGAAGTAATTCAGATTCGTGAAATGATAGATAGTGACCACACGGTTGAAGGTGATCTTCGTCGTGAAGTGGCTATGAATATAAAGCGGTTGATGGACCTCAAGACTTATCGTGGTCTTCGTCACCGTGCCAAGTTGCCGACACGTGGTCAGCGCACGAGCACAAATGCTCGTACCCGTAAGGGTAAAGCGGTGGCGATTGCCGGTAAGAAAAAGTAATTGGGTAACGCTGTTTAGGGCTCCCCCCGAAATTTATAGGGTCTGATAGAGATGGCTACAAAAGATACAGGACGCGTCAAAAAACGTGAACGTAAAAACATCACAAACGGTGTTGTTCACGTGAATGCGACATTCAACAATACAATGATCACCATTACAGATTTGCAGGGCAACGCTATTTCCTGGTCATCTGCTGGCATGATGGGCTTCAAGGGCTCGCGCAAGTCAACACCTTATGCTGCACAGGTTGCGGCTGAAGATGCGGGCAAAAAAGCGCAAGACCACGGCGTTAAATCCGTTGAAGTGGAAGTAAAAGGTCCGGGCGCAGGCCGCGAAAGTGCACTGCGCGCGCTGCAGGCCATTGGGTTTACCATCACCTCAATTCGTGATGTGACACCTATTCCACACAATGGTTGTCGTCCGCCCAAGCGCCGCCGCGTTTAACGCACGTCGTAATTGGCTAAGTATTAGAGTATTGGCGAGAATCTTTTGACACTCAATTTTCCAGAGCTGTCATGCAACATGAGGGTTACACTGTGATCCAGAAAAACTGGCAAGAACTAATTAAACCGAATGGCTTAACGATTGAATCGGGCGCCGACCCGCTTCGTAAAGCGAAACTTGTTGTTGAACCACTTGAGCGTGGCTACGGCATGACGTTGGGCAATGGCCTGCGCCGTGTGCTGTTGTCGTCGCTTCAGGGCGGTGCAATCACCAGCATTCAAATCGAAGGCGTGCTCCACGAGTTCTCCTCTGTACCCGGCGTGCGCGAAGACGTGACGGACATGGTCCTGAACATCAAGCAGCTGCCTGTACGAGTGACCTCTGACGGTACCAAGCGCCTGCACCTGACGGCCACTGGCCCCGGTGAGGTTAAAGCTGGCCAAATCGGCGAAGTTGCTGATGTGGACATTCTGGACAAGGACCTGGTTCTTTGTCACCTGGATGAAGGCGCAACCCTCAACATGGAACTGATGGCGTCCAGCGGCAAAGGCTATGTCCCTGCCGAGCGTAACCGTCCGGAAGATGCCCCTATCGGCCTTATCCCGGTTGATGCGCTTTACAGCCCCGTGAAAAAAGTCAGCTACAAGGTTGAAGCCACCCGTGAGGGCCAGGTTCTTGACTATGACAAGCTGACCATGGAAGTGGAAACAGACGGTACAGTAACCCCTGAAGATGCCATCGCTTTTGCGGCGCGCATTCTGCAGGACCAGCTGGCTGTATTTGTAAGCTTCGACGAGCCTGAAGAAACCGCCAAGCCGGAAGAAGACGACGAACCCGCGTTCAACCGTCAGCTTCTGCGCAAGGTAGACGAGCTGGAACTGTCTGTTCGCTCGGCAAATTGCCTGAAGAACGACAATATCGTTTACATCGGCGATCTGGTGCAAAAAACCGAAGCAGAAATGCTGCGTACACCAAACTTTGGTCGCAAGTCGCTGAACGAGATCAAGGAAGTTCTGTCAACCATGGGCTTACGCCTTGGTATGGAACTGCCTGCCTGGCCGCCTGAGAATATCGAAGAACTGGCCAAGAAACTGGAACAGGAATACTGATAAATACGATACTGGAAACCTCCCCCTGATTAAATGATGGGGGCCACCTGCTGGTACTAGGCGTTTGAGATAGAGCGCCCAAGGCCGGACAGGCAACAAGGAGTAAGAACCATGCGCCACCGTAAAGCCGGTCGTAAACTAAACAGAACTGCAAGCCACCGTAAGGCGATGTTCATCAACCTGTCTCAGGCTCTTTTGAAGCACGAGCAGATTGTAACAACCTTGCCAAAAGCCAAAGACCTGGCGCCGATCGTTGAAAAACTGATCTCGCTGGCGAAAAAAGGCGGCCTTGCCAATCGTCGGTTGGCTGTGTCTCGCTTGCAAAACGAAACACTGGTTAAAAAGATGTTTGACGAGCTTGCTGACCGTTACAAAGACCGCGCCGGTGGGTACACCCGCGTTCTTAAAGCTGGTTACCGCCACGGCGACAATGCGCCAATGGCTGTGATCGAGCTGGTTGACCGCAACGAAGATGCCAAAGGTCAGGACAGTGGTCCGAGCCAGGAAATCGACGCGGAAGACGACGCGGCATAAACCGCACTTCCTACCGAATTCGAAAAGGGCTGCCCAACCGGGCGGCCCTCTTTTGTCTATAGCCCACACACCGAAAGGTGTCGCGGTCATTTATTTAGCTAAAATACAAGTATTAGCTGTTATTTTGGCTCCGTGACTATAATTCCCGATTATATTCTTACATCTTATTTTCAATAAATACAGATATATAGGATATATTTTTCATCAAATACTCAGTGATCAACCAAGAGATGTTGGCTTGAAATTAAACTATTGCTTGTATTTGAATGGCTTGTTCATATAATGTCTCCGGGACACTCAATAAATTGAAATTTATCCGTGGATATGAGGATGCCAACGCTAAACATTGATATGCATCTTGCACCTGAATTTGACAAAGCAATCGAATGCATGGGGCGTATCCATCGGGCGATAGATAAATATACGGCTGATCATAACACTATTGTCGGTAAGCTTGTTGAAGTTCTGGCGCTGACAATGAGCGTGAGCAGCTTGGGTGCCCATACGCTAAACTATGCTGCAAGGCTTCATGATGTTGGAAAAATATCGATTGATGCCGACGTGCTTCATGCACCACGCGCTTTGACGGCCTCTGAGTGGGTGCAAATGAAAGAGCACCCAGCGGCGGGTGCTAAAATATTGATGGAGAACAACACACCGTTTTTTGGCCTTGCCGCGGATATTGCGGCGACACATCATGAATATTGTGATGGTAGTGGGTATCCTCTGGGTATTGCAGGGGGTCGAATTACCCTCGCCGCTAAAATGGTAACTGTCTGCGATATTTATGAGGCGCTCCGTACTGATCGTTTATATAAAAAAGGTTATTCCCACAATGAGACAATGACAATTTTTTCCCAGGGCGATGACCGGGTGAATGTTGCCATGTTTGACTCAACTGTTCTGGAAGGCTTTTATCGTGCAGCACCTGTTTTTGCGAAAATATATGATCGCAAGACCGCCGCCTAGCAACGATTTGTCTCTTGTGCCATGTTGGTTTGTCAGTCGCATACCCGGCGGATTTGTTTCACAGCAGAGCAAAATGCTGCCGTATTTGGTGGTAATATTAATTCCAGTGCATTGATTTTATCGCGGGTCGGGGGCACCTTGCCGCCAGCCCCTTGCGCTGACGGGGTTGCTCGGTCATAAATGGCGGCACGCCGACCATCCAAGCGCCCACAAAAACAGGAATACCCACTGATGAAGCCCACTGTTAAATCCCTTTCGCTGTTGTTAGCCTTGGCCGTTGGCACAAGCGCCGCGTCCGCCCAATCGGAACCGCGCCGGGTGGTGCCGCAGTCGGCAACCCAGGTGAAGCTGTCCTATGCGCCGCTGGTGGCTGACAGCGCGCCCGCTGTTGTCAACATATACACCCGCAAGGTGGTGAAAACCCGGTCTGCCATGTTTGACGATTCGCTGTTCAAGCGCTTCTTCGGTGACCAGTTCAGTTTCGGCATGCCCAAGGAACGGGTGCGCGGCTCACTTGGCTCCGGCGTTATCGTGCGCCCGGACGGCATTATCGTTACCAACAACCATGTGATCGAAGGTGCTGATGAGGTCACTGTTGTGTTGTCAGACCGGCGCGAGTTTGACGCCAAAATCATCCTGGCTGACCCACGCACCGATCTGGCCATCCTGCAAATCGAGGCAGGCGACGAACCGCTGGCGCTGCTCTATTTGGCTGACAGTGACAGTGTTCAGGTGGGCGACATTGTGCTCGCGATCGGTAATCCGTTCGGCATCGGCCAAACCGTCACCGGCGGTATTGTGTCGGCAAATGCCCGCACCCAGCGCGGCATTTCTGACTTCGGTTTTTTCATCCAGACAGATGCTGCGGTCAACCCTGGCAACTCCGGCGGTGCCCTTATTGGCATAGACGGCAATCTTTTGGGCATCAATACCGCCATATACAGCCGCACAGGGGCCTCTAACGGCATTGGCTTTGCCGTGCCAGCCAATATGGTCAAGTCGGTGCTGCGTGCCGCTCTAAACGAAGGCCAGCTGGTCAGGCCGTGGCTTGGTATCAGGGGCCAGTCTGTCACGACCGACCTCGCCGCTGGGCTCGGGCTTGACCGGGCAGGGGGCGTGTTGGTTGACGAAGTATACGCTGGCGGCCCCGCCGCTGCGGCTGGCGTTAACCCCGGCGACGTCATCATGGCGGTCAGCGGCAAGGAAATTATTGACGAACCCGGCTTGAATTTCCGCATTGCAACCCTGCAGGAAGGCGACGAAGTGCCGCTTGCGGTTCTGGCGGAAGGTTTCATTCAGGAACGCAGGGTCGCGCTGTCACTGCCGCCTGAGGACCCGGCCCGTGACCTGACCAAGCTGGATGGACGTCATCCGTTCCAGGGTGTGACTGTGGGCAATATGTCGCCGCGCTTTAACGAGGAGTTACAGATCAGCAGCTTCCGCAAGGGCGTGATCGTGCTGGAGGTTGAGCGCCGCTCGCCGTCTGCACGCTATCAGTTCCTCATCCCGGGTGATGTGCTGCTGGCCATGAACGGTGAAACGGTGTCAAGGGTCTCTGACCTTGATACGGTCATTGACGAAACCGCCGAGCGTTTCGTCTACCAAATTCAGCGCCGTGGCCGCATACAGGAATGTACCGTGGTGCCTAATCGCTCATTTCGTTGCAACACAATCAGATAATCGGTGGTCGATCTATTTGAAGCAGGAACAGACGATACCGGCCTAAGGCCGCTGGCAGACAGGCTTCGGCCCGTTTCGCTGGAAACTGTTGTCGGGCAAGACCATTTATTGGCCGCTGATGGCCCGCTCGGGCGTATGGTTGCCACCGGAAAGATATCCAGCCTGATTTTATGGGGACCACCCGGCAGCGGTAAAACAACCATCGCCCGGCTTCTGGCCGACCATGCCGATCTTGCCTTTGAGCAAATTTCTGCGATTTTTACCGGCGTTGCCGATCTCAAGAAAATATTTGAGGCCGCGAAAATGCGCCGCATGGACGGGCGTGGCACGCTGTTGTTCGTTGACGAAATCCACCGATTTAATCGCTCTCAGCAAGACGGTTTCCTGCCTTATGTGGAAGACGGCACCGTGACGTTGGTGGGTGCGACCACAGAAAACCCGTCGTTTGAGATAAACGGCGCGCTGTTG
>JAJFIT010000116.1 GCA_021774775.1 Alphaproteobacteria bacterium
ATGAAATAATTTCTAAACATGCCTGTCCCCCAACGCGGTTCGATTATTCTATGGCACTTTAGCGTATATCATACTTTATCAATAACCTCATAGTCGGTTACGATTTCAGTGGCGCAACATGCTGCGCGATCTGGACGGATAAAAAGCCTCAATCTCTTCAGATTCGGTGAAGCACACTAGACCTTATCAGGGCATCTATGACCTAAAGCGACGGCAACTCGGGCGAGACCACAACGCCGTCGCTGTCGGCAATAATCCAGTAGCCTGGCTTTATCACGATGCCGCCAATGGCCAATTCGGCGTCAACTTCGCCGCGGCCAGCCTTCACGCTTTTACACGGGCAGGTCCCAATCGCCTTAATGCCGATGTCTTCTGCGCAAATCTCGTGCAGGTCACGCACGCAGCCGTTGATTATAACCCCGGCCCAGCCGTTTCGAGCGGCGTCTGCGGCCAGATTACCGCCCAGAAGCGCAGTGCGCCTGCTGCCGCCGCCGTCTACAACAATCACCCGCCCTTCGCCGGGCGCGGCAACCAGATTTTTAAGTTCAGAATTATCATCCAGTGTTCTGATAGTCACAGCCGGGCCGACAAAATCCCGCCGACCGCCATAATCGACAAACGCAATAGGAACGGTAAACACAGCCTCACCCAACGCATCGCAAACGTCCGCAGTCGCTAATTTGGGTGTGGTAATGACGGTCATCTAACAGTCTTTAAGTTAATCCTGTTTATGGATAATAGGCACAAGCATGTCGCCCCACGACCCTTCTTCATTGTGGTAACGTGACGCACGCATCAGTTCCACAGTCACGCCCTTGCTTACCGCGCCGATCACAGCATCATTCAGGCGGTGCAATGCATTGGCAACTTGTCTGATTGCCATCTCCTGGCTTTCTTCCATGCTTGAATCAGCTGGTTTTTCGGTCATGAATTCTCTCCGTTAGTGGCACGATATACCGGGGCGTCACGTGTTACTGGATACACAAGATTGATTTTGAAATTTTCTATTATAAAAAATATAGATCACGACATAATAAAACAATGCCTATTTAGGTTTTTCAGCGAATTTCGCCGCTGATGTTGCCTGATCACATCGATTTATTGATACTCCGGTATAAACCGGTTTCACCTGTTTTCGGCCTTTGGGCTCCGGCAAGGCACCATAAACTTGCTTGCGCGCAGACACAATCAGGGCACCGCCCAGGTTCTTTCCCAGCGAATGAAGGCTTCGCTCCATCACCCTCATCATACCGGCTGCTCCCGGCCATTTCAGCGGCGGCACCATAAGCGCCGTATCCCATTTTTCCGCAGGCAGCATCTGGTCGTGCATCAGCGACGATATCTGCGAGCGTGAATAGGGCTGGCCGTATCCAAACGGTGTTGTATCCAGCGCCGACCACGTCCTGCGCCGGTTTGGCACCACCGCAATTACCTGCCCGCCAGGCGCAAGTATGCGCCATATCTCGCGGAACAGATGCGCCGGGCGGTCACTGTGTTCCAGCGCATGGATAACCAGCAATCGCTGCACGGAAGAATCTGCAATTGGCATGTGATAATCGTCCACCAGCGCCGTCGCGCACGCCTTCATGGACGGCCAATGACAAACCCCCTGGGCTGCTGGCATTAATGCAAAACCCGGGTTTCGGGAATTTTTGGTACTCGACTGCGCCGCAGACAGGTCCAGATACGGTAGCGGATAACCCAGACCGTAAAGGGGCGCAGCGGGTGCTTTCCACAGGGGCTGGACACACTGGTGAACCAGATGGCTGACAGATGCACCAACCGGGCTTCGGTAAAAGCGATCTAGTGACAATACGTCGGGCCGCACGTCAATTCCTTCATGTCAAAAATAACCAATAGTCTGAATAGCTTTTCTGTGTTTAACACTATATGCGGTTTGGTACCAAGCAGGCTTCGCTGCAACCAGACCAAACATGCCAGGGCGGCGTTCCTGCGGCAGGACCATTTCTGTCACCTGCAATAATGCCCGAACGGCCCGGAAAGAGTAGCGCTATGCCAGTCATTCTTTTGGCAGTATTCATTGATTTGGTCGGGTTCGGCATGATCGTTCCCATCTTGCCGTTTCTGACCACCGCATACGGCGGCGGCACCCTGACCGGCACAACGCTGATTTCGGTCTATGCCTTTGCGGCTTTTGCCTTTGGCCCCATGTGGGGGCGTGTCTCAGACCGGATTGGCCGCAAACCAGCGCTGGCAATAACTTTTTTCGGTGCCGCGCTCGCATACCTGCTGCTCGCCTTTTCCTCGACTCTTTGGATGGTATTTCTGGCCCGCGCCCTGTCAGGGGCCATGACCGGTAACATCGGCATTGTAATGGCAGCAATGGCCGACATGAGCGACGACGCGAACCGCGGCAAGGCCCTGGCAAAAATCGGCGCTGCCTTTGGCCTGGGTTTCGCCTTCGGGCCGGGCATCGGCGGCTATCTCAGCACGGTTGGTGGCGGCACCAGTGTGTTCCTGCCGGGAATAGCGGCATGCGGTCTATCGCTGCTGGCGATGGTTTTGACCGCGATTTATGTGCCGGAAACAAGCCCGGGCACCATTGCACCCGCAACCGGTGAACCAGAGGGCAGCGCGGACAAACCAGTGCGTGATGCTGGTAAACTGCCTGATTCGCACTGGCGCTCCATCATTCTCGCGCCCAACCGCCTGTCGCTTTTCACCATGTTCATCGTAACGGCAGTGGGCCAAAGCATAAGCTTTTCCATCGCGCCATTTTGGGCCGATAGTGTGCTGGGCTGGACCGCGCGGGAAGTTGGCTTTCTGTTAATGGGAACCGGGGTCTTTATCTTCATCGTGCAGATTTGGGCGGTTGAACCGCTATTTCGCGTGATCGGCGAGGTTCGTTCGCTGCAGCTCAGTTCAGTTTTTCATATTGCCGGTTGTTTGATCATTATTTTTGGCCCTGCCAGTTTATCGACCGCCATCATTGGTTTCCCACTGGTTCTGGGGGCGCTGACAATCAGTTACCCGGCGCTCAATAGCTTGCTGTCACGCGGCACTGATCGCCGCATTCAAGGCGCTGCTCTTGGTCTGTCCAACGGCTTTTCCTCTATTGGCCGTATTGCCGGGCCCATAGCAGCAGCGCTGTTTTTCAGCCACGCGATGCCGGGGGCACCCTTTGTTTTTGTCGCTATAATCGGGGCGTCTATTTTCGCATGGTCGTGGCATGAAAACCGCCAGCGGCCGCATAAAAGAAACCTGCCGCCGCCAGAATAAAAAACGTCCGAGTAGAGACTGCTAGCCTACTCGTTCGCCGCCGCCAACGCGCATTCGCCCGCTATCGGGGCCAACCACTGTCCGGCCTCGCGGCTGATACGGGTCATCCCATCATGGAATGCTTCGATAATTTCCTCACCGTTTGCGGCACTCACTTGCGACGACGCTGACAGTGTCGGCTGGCCGATTAGGCGGTTGTCATTGTAGCGAACTAAAGTAAATTCAACCTCGATATCAACCCGGTCATCGCCAGCGCTTGCGCCTGGTACAAATTCAAATGCCCAAACTTTTACCCCGAGCCGACAGCCTGCTCGCACATCTATCGCGCCCTGCCCCAAGAGCCGCGTACCCGACATACTGCCAATCGCGCGAATGAAATAGTCACGGATCAAGTCTGTTGAACTGGACGACCAGCGCACGCCCTGCAGGCTGGTGCGTTTCCTGTTTTCCAGTGCGACAGCAACATCAACGCCGCCCAGCCCGTCGCTCATCAATGGTTCTTCCACGTAGATAATCGTCGCCATGTCGCTTGTATTTACGTTTGCACCGTCATACTCCAGACTGAAAACATCGTCGGCAGGTCCGTCATCACCAAATGAAATCAAGGGCCCACAGCCCGCCAGCATCAACGCCGCAGCCCCGACAAACAGTGCGCGAACTGATTGGACACGGTTTGAATTTGTTAATTGTCGCGTTGGGTTTTCCATCAATTGCCATCCTCAACGGTGCTGCGTTTTTTAAGATCATATTCTGCTTCTTTGGTGCCAAAAATCACCCCGGCCGGATTTTGTTCGATACGGCTCATCAGCCGCGACAGGTTCCGGGCTGTTACCCGCAAATCCAGAATCATTCTGGATACCTCAGGCAGGCTGGTATTGACAAATTGTGTCACGGCACCCTCGTTCGCTGCAACCATACCGTCAACCCGCGCCAACAGGGTGGTGGCGGTTTGCATGGTGGTAATTGCCTCGGTGACCAATTTTTTGGCATCGTCTTCAATCAGGGCATTGCTGTTTTCAACCAGCTGATTGATTTTAGCAGCCGCGGTTTTGGTTTGCGCAAGAATTTCCTTTACGTCCGCAACCATGGTCTCCAAATCATCGGTACTGTCCGCCAGATTACCCGCCAGCCGGTCACTATTGCGCAACACGCCTGAAACGCTGGCGATATTTTCGTCGCTGAGAAGTTTTTGGATTTGCCCAACCGCAAGAATCGCTTCATTGACCAGATTAGGCGCACTCTCAAATATTGCGAGAATCGGCGACGGAGCAGACTGAATTATCGGGCGCTCCTCACCCGGGTGAGGTTCAAGTGGCGGTGCGTCTGGCGACCCGCCAGAAAGCTCGATATAGGCAACCCCGGTCAAACCCTGAAACTGCAACTGCGCAATCGATGCATCGCTTACCGGCACTTCTGCGCGCAACCTGATCCATACCCGCACCTTGCTGGGGTCATCAGGTGCCAGCGTAATATCGCGCACATCGCCGACAGGAATACCCGAATAATAAACAATACTGCGCTTCAACAGGCCGCTGACGGTGCCTTCAAAATAAACGTCATAGTCGCGGTATTCTGCGTCCAGATCAACTTTGGCGATCCAGATAGCAAAGGCCACAAGTCCGGCCAGAAAGGTGAGAACAAATCCACCAACCAACACATATGACGCCCGAGTTTCCATCCAGCTGTTTCCTATTCGCTACCTAAACCAATTATACACGCGGGCTAAACAATGCCGGCGGCGCGGGCCCGCGGTCCACCAAAATATTCTTTGACCCACGGATGGTCAAACTGCACCACATCGGCCAGCGGCGCGTTGATCAAAATCCGTTTATCTCCGAGCACAGCAATACGGTCGCACACTCTGTACAGGGTGTCGAGGTCATGGGTGACCAAAAAAACCGTCAGCCCAAGCGACTGGCTCAAGTCCTTGACCAGACCGTCAAATGCGGCTGCACCGATCGGGTCAAGCCCTGCCGTCGGCTCGTCCAGAAACAAAACCCGCGGGTCCAGTGCCAAAGCCCGGGCCAGCGCCGCGCGCTTGCGCATACCGCCCGACAGGTCGGACGGAAACTGGCAGGCCGCATCCAGCGGCAACCCCGCCATGGTAATTTTGCTGCGGGCCAGATCGTCCATCACATCAAGCGGCAAGTGGTAATATTCGCGTAACGGTACCTGCACATTCTGGGCAACTGTCAGCGAACTGAACAAAGCACCATCCTGAAACAAAACGCCCCAATCCTGGCGCGATGCCCGTTCCTCGTTCCGCGACAGCGATGCCTGATCGCGGCCATTAATCTCAATGGTGCCTGTAACCTGTTTGTTCAGGCCAATGATCGTGCGCAGCAAAACCGACTTGCCCGAGCCGGAGCCGCCAACAACACCGAGAATTTCGCCGCGCCTTACATCCAAATCCAGGTTTTCATGTACCACATGCTCGCCGAAGGCAGTTTTCAACCCGCGGATTTTAATAATCGCATCCTGACCGTCCGGCCGCGGTGCTGTGTCTGGTTTCTGAGCGATATCGTCCATCGTCAGCCCCTATAGCCCGATACTGGTGAAAAAGATTGCGAACAAAGCGTCAAAGGCGATCACCAAAAATATCGCCTGCACAACGCTTTTGGTTGTGCGCGAACCCAGTGCATCTGCGCTGCCTTCAACTCGCAGGCCCTGATAACACCCGCAAGTGGCGATAATGGCCGCAAAAAACGGTGCCTTAATGATACCAACCCAAAAATGATCCACTGATATTTCTTCACGGAAATAAACGATGAAATTACCGGGTGATATATCCAGCTGCACCCACGCCATCAACATGCCACCTGCAATGCCGACAATATCCGCGTAAAACGCCAGAAGCGGCAAGCAGATCAGCATCGCAATCAACCGCGGCAGTACCAGCACATCAATTGGGTCCATACCCAGTGTGCGCATGGCGTCCACTTCTTCGTTCAGAACCATGGACCCTATTTGAGCGGTAAACGCGCTGCCAGACCGGCCCGCAATGATGATTGCGGTGAGCAAAATACCCAGCTCACGCAGATGAGAGATACCCATCATGTCGATGACAAAAATATCCGCCCCAAACCGGGCCAGCTGAATCGCTCCCTGGTTAACCATAACCGCACCGATCAAAAAGGAGATCAGACCCACAATGCCCATGGCCCGCAGGCCGGTTGTGTCCATCTGGTGAATGATCGGAATGAGCCGCACCCGGCCCGGATCAACGATTGACCCCATCAACCTGATCAGTACAAGGCCAAGGAAACTAAGCAGACGCGCCAACGAGCGCAGCGCCATCCAAAAGGCTTCGCCGGTTTCCGCGAGAGGCACAATATACCAGGGAAGGGTTTCAGGCTCCATACGCGCGGGCGGCGGGCAACAGGTAATAACGTCCAACAGCGATTTATGAGCATCGGGCACGCCTGTCAGCGTCGCTTCGCAGTGTTCACCAACCTTGCCCGCAAACCGGCGCACCAACACTGCGCCCGTGGTATCAAGCCTGTCCAGTCCACCACAATCCAGCATTGAGGATGATAGATTTTGTGCGCCAGCGGACTTCGGCGAAAACAGCGCGCGCATGGCTTGATCGATGGCGTGTGCATTCTCAATAACCCAGTCGCCCTTCAGCAGGATACGGGTATCCGCCCCGACACCCTCGATGCTGACAAAGTCATTATTTTGAGCTGCTGTGTTCATTCACTGTTCGCCGATCACGTCCGTCCAATGTGCCGCTAAACCAATTATTGCATAGCCTCGCCGACAATAGCAGTGTTGGCAAGTGGTTATGCAGCACGCGATACAAATGTGATTGCGCCCGGTCCCGCGGAATTTATCCCGCTTGACGGTCCGCCAAAATTTCCGCCGCCAATTTTTTAGACCGGAAGTTATCCACGTCAATCGGCGCTTCGGGAAACGGCATCCTGACAGCAATAACCGATGTCCTGAATTTCTTCGACATACGCTCCATGCCCCGGTCCAGGCTATAAATAGCGAAGCGGTAGGCAATGGCATTCCACAGACCAAAGGCTTTCAACACCCGGTAAAGTGACTTGGCAAACTGGCCACCAGTTTGGAATACGCTCACCAGATCAACGGTTTCCCTGTCCATGATCGCATAGAGATTGCAGTTGGAATATTCATCGTCCGCAAACTTGTGAAACCGTCGCTGGCCGTCCGGATAAACGTCCAGCAACACCTTTTTCTCGGTCATGGCGAGTGCCGACCGGGCGTCGGCTTTGTAAATTTCGCTGCAAAAATGAGCGATCATCGGCGGCGACAACAAAACATTGTCTGCCGTTGTCACGAGCGCAGGCAGCAATTCATCCCCCTCAACGGCAAGCACAAAGCTGGAATATAAATCGGTTCTGGCGAGAACCACCCGCGCCTTGCCCGCAGCCTTCATGCGCTCATAGGCGGGCACGCCGTCCAGAACATCCAATTGATCGATGGAAATGGTTACTTGTTCAATTTCCGGGCTTTGGTCAAGGCAATCCAGCACATGCTCGACCAGCTTTTTACCAGCCATCTCAATGAGACATTTATGAGAAACGCCAGCGTCCGCTGCCAATTCATTGATAACACCGGGCCGCTGCGCTGCCATTACAACCGCATGGAATTTTTTCAACTGCAAATCCTCTATGTAAGGTCGCTTATATGAGATCAGCTGGGCTGATAAGGCCTTGGCGCAGCATACTATGACAGACGATAGTTTCGATCAATTCCTGGTAATCAACCCCGGCACCGCGCGCGGAAAATGGCACAGCCTTTTTCGACCAGAGATTACAGCTAAGATTAACTTCAAGGAAATTTAGCGAATCGGTGCTGGCATCATATTTAAACTCCATGCGCGCATAGTCGCAGGGCCATATTTCGGGCAGAATATTTTCTGCATGCCGGTGCAGCCGGTCAATGATCGACTGTTCGTTGTATATCTCAAGAACAACATCGTCGCTTGGTGTCAAATGCCGCTTTTGTTCGTAGGAACGAATGGCCAGCGGATCGTCGACCACGAAACGCACAACCGGCAATATCCACAGGTCTTTTCCGCCAATTATCGGCACCGCCAATTCGTATCCATCAACAAAATCCTCCACAATTGCATCATGACCAAGCGAGTGCAGATAGTCGATATGATCTTTGGCATCGGCCCAGGTTTCAACGGATTTAATCCCCCAGGATGCAGAACTTGCATTCGGCTTAACCACCAACCTGTCGGTTTTGAAGTCGGGTGCGTTGATTGCATGGCAACCGCGGCGGTATATTTCCCAGTCTGGCGTTGAAAGCCCGCGGTTTTTCGCCGCCAGCTTCATCAGGTGTTTGTCATCACCCAACCCGCGCAATATGGGGCTGGCCCCCAGATAGGGTATGTTATTGTAGGATGATATAAGCGGCGCAAGCATTTCGCTGTTGACGAAACCACCACGATTATAAAGTGTGAAAAGAAAATCATAATCCTGGGTTTCAAAAAGTCGCTCATAGCGGCTGCAAGCCTCTATATTGAAACCAATCGCCCGCAACGTTTCGCGTAACTCATAATGATAGGTCGCGTGGCTTCCGTCTTCCTGGTCTGGCGTTCCGTCACCTTCGGCCCATTTTGCCAGAAATAGAATTTTTAGTCTTTCCTTGGCCTCATCCTTCAGGCGCAAACACTGTTCGTGTGGCATAATAACCTCATTTTTTCAGTGATTCTGTCTATTCATCACTGTGAAACAATCGTTAGCGCCCTCCACACGCGCTGCTCGAACTCCCCTTTAAGTCATCCCGTCTACATCGTTTTGGGGGCCATGCCAAATAGTTTTGAATGGTAACAAACACGTACACCCACTTGTCACGCACCAAGACCCCGGCTAGACTTAAAAAAAAAGGAAAAAAATTGCGCGCGGACGGAAAAGCGGCCTTACGGACATTATACCCTGCCATTCAGCCCTATCATAAAGAATGGATAGCAACCGGCGATAACCACCGAATTTATGTGGAGCAGTCTGGCAACCCTAACGGCTTGCCTGTTTTATTTGTCCACGGTGGTCCAGGCGGCGGCAGCAGCCCTATCCAGCGACGTTTCTTCAACCCCAGCAAGTACCGAATCATCCTGTTTGACCAGCGTGGCTGCGGCCAGAGCAAACCCCACGCATCGCTGAAAAACAACACAACCCAGCATCTGATCAATGATATGGCACATATTCGCAAACAATTGGGTGTTGATAAGTGGATATTATTTGGCGGCTCGTGGGGCAGCACACTGGCGCTTTTATATGCTCAGGCATTCCCCGATCATGTGCATAGCCTGATCTTGCGCGGTATTTTTCTGATGCGTCAGCGCGAACTGGACTGGTTTTACAAAGATGGTACAGGACGTATTTTCCCGGAATCCTGGTCCCGCTTTACCGGCTTGGTCCCGGAGGAGGAACGCAGCGATGTAATCGGTGCCTATTACCGGCGATTGACCGAACCGGAGTTTGAAGAAACCCGCCTGAGATTCGCAAAAGAATGGAGCCTGTGGGAAGGCAGCACCGTGACACTTGTGCCCGACGAAGAACAACGCGCGCACTCGGTCGACCCTGTATTTGCGCTCGCCTTTGCACGCATTGAAGCGCACTATTTCCACAATCAGGGCTTCCTCAAAACTGACAATCAAATCCTCAGCGACGCGGGCAAGCTGATTGGCATCCCAACCACTATCATTCAGGGCAGATACGATTCGATTTGCCCGCCCATTTCCGCCTGGGAACTGTCGAAGGCCATGCCGTGGGCAAAACTCAAAATGGTGGCAGTGGCGGGCCATTCAGCGTTTGAAACCGCAATTCAGCACGAACTTATCTGCGCCACAGACGCTGCGTGACGCAGCCTGCGGCACAGTGATGCGGCATGTTGCCTCAAGACATTGACGCCCGCTGAAAAGTTGGACATAGATAGCGCCGGGTTTTGAAAACAACGGACCAAGTGCGTCGATGAAAAACATTCTGATCAGCATCTTAATCCTGGCAACGCCGGTATCTTTACCCGTGATCGCGCATGGCACCGAGCCACATGCTACCCTCGATATTTCGCAAGCATGGGCGCGCAAAACTGGGTCTCGCACCGCATCAGCAGCTGTTTATGTAGACATTAAAAACCTGTCTGAAACGATGGAAAGATTGCTGTCTGCCGGGTCAGACCGAGCATCAATGGCAATGATCCATCGCTCGTCCGAACGGGACGGTATTATGCGCATGAAAATGCAGGACAGCGTGGAAATTCGCCCGGGTGCCACAGCTTCATTTGAACCAGGCGGATTGCACATAATGCTGACCAATTTGGACGAACCACTCAAACAAGGGCAGCTATTTCCGCTTCGGCTTACTTTTGAGCACGCCGGACAGGTGGAAATATTCGTGGAAGTAACCGGCATTGCCGGACTTGAAAAACAATAAACGCATTTTGCGGCGCTACGTCTAAATCCAACCTGCTGCGTCCCGGCGCACAACACCCTCCAGCATATCCATGCCGCCCGCGCTGTCATTCAGGCAGGGGATATAGTGGAAGTGCGTGCCGCCAGCCTCCAAAAACTGTTCCCGCAGTTCCATGTTCAACTCTTCCAGTGTCTCAAGACAGTCGGCGGAAAAAGCCGGTGCCATCACCGCAAGCTTTTTGACCCCGTCTGCCGCCAACTGATCAACCATTTTATCGGTATAGGGGCTGACCCACTGCGCCGGGCCCACCCGCGACTGAAATGACGTGACAATTTCGTCTGCGCTGTAACCAGCGGCTTCCTGAAATAACCGCGATGTTTTCCGGCAATGGCAGGGGTACGGGTCGCCTTTGTCAAAATAGGCCTGCGGTATCGAATGATAGGACATCAATATTTTTTCCGGCTGCCAGTCAAGCGTATCCAGTGACGTTTTTGCCGACTCAGTCAAGGCCGCAATATAGGCCGGGTCATCGCAGTAGCGGGCGACTGTATGCACGGCCGGTTGCCAGCGCATTTTTCCCAAACATTCAAAAGCCTTGTCAAAGGTGGACGCTGTTGTCGTCGCGCTATATTGCGGATACAGCGCGAACAATATTAGCCGCTCGCAGCCCGCTTCCTGCAACTCGCGAAGCCCCGCCGCAATTGACGGGTTGCCGTATCGAAACGCCCACGCAACGGTTAATTCATCACCGAAGGCTTCGCCCAGTTTTTCGCATTGGGACCGCGCATAGGTCCTCAGCGGCGATTCGCCGCGCTCATAATCCCAAATTTTCCCGTAAGCCCGTGCCGATTTGGCGGGCCGGAACGTCAATATAGGACCGTAAAGAATAGGCAACCACAACAGACGCGGTGTTTCAATGACCCGCGGGTCAGACAGAAATTCGGCCAAAAACCTGCGTACAGAACCGTATGTGGGCGCATCCGGTGTGCCCAGGCTCATCAGCAAAAGCCCGGTTTTACCGTGCTTCACGGGCAGATGCTCAGGCGGATATTCTGATGGCAACAAAGTATCGTGATTTGATTTCGGCATTCGCGCTGGCTTTCACTCAAATTTTCCCGGATCTTGAGGCTCCCGTACCGGCCTCTAGTGCAATATACGCACAAGCATTGCGCCCGGTTCTCTCAGTGGGTCTGTTGCCACCGATAAAACCACGCCGTCACGCGGCGCATAATAGCTGGCCAGCTCACCGCCGTATGCGTCAACCATTGTTGCCACCTTCTGGCCTTTCTTTACTCGATCTTTCAGGCCCACATGAATATAAGCAAATCCGCCAACATCCGTGTAAATATTAACCGATGTAGCGCCGACAACAGGCTCAACTGCTGGCCCGACCCTGTCACCCGGCAGCATATCAAGGCCTTTCATCAGATTTTGCAATCCTGCGACCGACCGGGCAACCAATTCCGGCTGCCATCGTTTCGGGCCACCAACCTCAAGGGTAACGGACGGAACCCCGGCCCGCATCAGCGCGGTTTCCAGCGTACCGTCCTGGCCGCGATCATTTTTGATCAGGTCAGGCGACAGATCAAACGCCATCTGCCGCGATGTGGGGTTTCGGAAATCGGCAAACACAAACAGCGGATAATCTGACCCTCGGGTCTGGGTATGCAAGTCAACGGCATAATCAGCGTTATTTTTGAATAGGCTATGCCAAAGTCGGCCCACATATCGCTCGGCCGCATTGCCGCCGTCCAGCCTGCCAGGGAACAAACGGTTAAGGTCAGCCATGTTGCCGCCTTCGTCCGACCCCACGAAATGCCGGTTGTTGGCATTCATGCCGGGCTGGTTGACGCCGGGCACCACAACAAGCGTGCCGCGCAGCGCGGTGACATCAATAGACTGCAACAGCCCATGAATGACCGAAATGCCGTTCAACTCGTCGCCGTGCACCGCTGACGTTAACAAAAGTTTTGGCCCCGCCGCTGCGCCCTTGGCCACCAACAACGGTACCCATATGGCTTCGCCTGTGTTGGTGCTGCCGGCATTAAATTTCAATCGATGAAGCCCGGCCTGCATCGTCGACACCGAAAGGGACGTTACTGCCGTCGCTGGGGCTTCCTGATCACCCACAGCCGTACCGCCGCCGGGCACCGCAGACTGGCCACTAGCAAGCGCAGCAACACCCGTCCCCATAAGGGTCAGAGCAAAAGCCACAAACGTTATAGTTTTCGTCATAAACTCAAGGTCTTTTCTACTGATGCTCTTTACCATATCAGGGCCCTGTGCGGGACAGCATTCGTAAATTTGGCTGACATAATGATTGTTATATACATTAAATTGCAATGACATAGTTCATTTTGAGGTTGCACCAAGCGCGACAAATGGGCCAAACAAGACTATAGTCTGAATTTCAGATGGCCAAGTTGGCCGCAAGAACGGACAAGGCGCAAACGAGGGACAATCAATGGGCGCAGAATGCTGCAATGACGTAAAGTTTGACGGGGTTGACCCGACATACAAGCGCGTGTTGCTGATTGTCATTGCCATCAACGCTATTATGTTTCTGGTTGAAATGCCCATGGGTTTTGTTGGCCAATCGCAAGCACTCAAGGCCGATGCACTGGATTTTCTGGGCGACACCCTGACATATGCAATTTCTCTGGCTGTCATTGGTAAAACCGCCACCCTGCGCGCCAAAGTCGCGCTATTGAAGGGTATCAGCCTTGCTGCCATGGGCATATGGGTTTTGGGCTCCACCCTTTATGCGGTTTTTTATATGCAAACGCCAACTGCCATGATTATGGGGTCGGTTGGCTTCGCAGCACTGGCGGCAAACGTTATCAGTGTGCTGCTACTAATGCGCTTCAAGGACGGCGACGCCAATGTACGCTCGGTATGGCTGTGCAGCCGCAACGATGCCATCGGTAATATTATGGTAATGGTCGCAGCATCAGGCGTATGGCTGTCCGGCACAGGCTGGCCAGACCTGATCGTCGCCAGCTTTATGGCTTCATTATTCCTGTCGGGTGCCTTCACAATTATTCGCCAGGCGCGCCATGAGTTGGCTCACAACCGTGCGCCAGCGGAATAACCCGGCATGGCAGAAAACGCGGAAGAAAACGATAAACATTTCCTGTTAACCCAGCGGTTTTTGCCGCTGTTTTTAACTCAGTTTCTGGGCGCGTTTAACGACAACCTGTTCCGGCAGGCAGTAATCATTTTGATCACTTTTCGTTTTGCTGCCGAAGTATCAGTGGCACCGCCTATCCTGACAAATCTGGCAGTTGGGCTGTTCATTTTGCCGTTTTTCCTTTTCTCGGCGCTGGCGGGACAGTTGGCTGATAAATTTGAAAAATCCAACCAGATTGTCTGGATAAAGCTGTGGGAAATCGCCCTGATGATCTTCGGTGCTTTCGCTTTTTACGCTGAAAGCCTGACCCTGATGATTATCGTTCTGGCCGGGCTCGGACTGCAATCCACCTTCTTTGGCCCGATAAAATACGGCATTCTGCCCGACCTGATGAAACGCACGGAACTGCTGTCTGCCAACGCACTGGTAGAGGCCGCAACCTTTGTTGCGATACTTTTGGGTTTAGTCATCGGCGGCATGCTGGTACTCAGCGAAGGCGGGCTGACTCAGGTATCTTTGTTCATGATCGGGATTGCAGTTGTTGGCACACTGACCGGACGCATGGTACCCAAAACCGGACCGGCAGCACCGGACCTCAAAATTAACCTGAATATTTTCGCTTCCACAGGTCATCTACTGAAATCCAGCTGGTCCAACGACATCAGTCGCAGAGCGATCATTGGCATCAGCTGGATTTGGCTGCTGGGCACAATTTTTATCGCACAAATTCCCGATATCGTAAAAAACCGCCTTGGCGGCGACGAGCAAATCGTCACGCTGTTTATGGCGTGTTTTTCACTGGGTATAGGAGCAGGCTCGTTGATCTGCAGCCGTCTGCTGAAAGGCGTGATAACTGCCAGGCTTGCGGCACCAGCCCTCGCGGCACTGGCGATTGTTTCAATCACAATGGTTGCCATGTTGCCCGCAGCTGGCCCTGGCACAATTGTTGGGTTCGATGCGTTCCTTCAGTCACCGACCAATATCATAATCACGCTTTTGATGATTTGTATCGCTGTGGGTGCGGGCATCGTAATCGTGCCGCTTTATGCAATTTTGCAGGACAGGACCGACCGGCAGGAACGCTCACGCACCATGGCCGCAACCAATATTGTCAACAGTGGCTTTATGGCCGTTGGCTCGCTGGTGGCGGCGGGCTTGATCGGCGCAGGCGTCAGTTCGCCGCAGGTTCTGCTGATTACCGGTGCCGCGAACCTGATATTTATCCCGGTTATTAAGCGTTTACAGCGCGACCTGCAGACCCGCCTGCCGACATCAGCGCAGCCCAGCGAGGCTGCAAGATAGATACATTTGAATCAAAGACTTGAGGCATTTGGCCAACCGGGATTATACTGCGGCAAAAGGGGAACAGACTTGGCTCGTATTTTCCACCGCCGCAAACAACCGATTGTCGAAGCCATTGGCCAGTTGATGGTTTTTTTGTCGTTTCTCGGCGCGGTCCTGTATGGAGGCGGCTGGTACCCTGACGGCCTACTGTGGCAGGTGCTGGCAAAAGCCAGTGCGGTCAGTTTTCTGATATTATTTGTTTTGGTCACCTCTCAGACAACCAATCATTTGCTATTGTTGCTGGCGCTGACAGCCTCGGTGCTGGGCGATGTTTTATTGGCAATTCCTGCGGAAAACAGCTTCCTGCGCGGTTTGTTGGCCTTTTTTGTTGCCCATGTATTTTACGTTGGACTGTTTTTAAAAAACCGCTTGCCGTTTGAAGATGTGTCCAATATCCGCATGCAAATCGGTGGGCTGATTATCGCCGCGGCAGGGATCGGAGTATTTATACTCTATAATGGGAATCTGGAAACCATGCTCATCCCGGTTATCGCTTACAGCGCGGTACTGACCCTGATGACAGTCAGCGCACTATTTAGCAGGTTTCCAATCAAACTGGTGGGAACCGGAGCAATATTATTTCTGATTTCTGATTCTATTCTCGGTGCCCAGACATTTCTTAATGTCAATCTGGGCGGTTCCCTGAGCGTTTGGGTCCCCTATTTCCTAGGGCAATTATTTCTTACGCTGGGCGTGATGCTATATGATGAGCGACCCACCAATTTTGGTGGCTACCGATTTGACTAATCGGCTAAAATCACTCAATAAACTTAACTCCAAATAATAGTGTCGGAACATGCTCGTCGTGGAACAAAATAAAAAGAAGCTGCAAAAGAAGGCCGCCATCCTGGTGGAAGCGCTGCCTTACATGCGCAAATACAGCGGCGAAACCTTCGTGATAAAATACGGCGGTCACGCCATGGGCGACGCCAAACTGGCGCGACAGTTCGCAGCTGATATCACCCTGCTTCGTCAGGTTGGTATCAACCCGGTTATTGTTCATGGCGGCGGTCCGCAAATCGGTGAAATGCTTGGCAGACTATCGATTGAAAGCGAGTTTGTTGACGGCCTGCGGGTTACCAGCAAAGCAACCGTGGAAGTTGCAGAAATGGTCCTGTGCGGATCCATTTGTAAATCAATCGTCGCGGACCTGAACGCAGTTGGCGCCCGCGCTATCGGGCTGTCTGGCAAAGACAGTTCACTGGTAACTGCAAAAAAGGTCGAGCGCAGCAAACCCGACCCGGACTCCAACATCGAAAAAGCCATTGACCTGGGCTTTGTCGGCGAACCGGCGATTGTTGACCCCACCATCCTGACCCAGAGTATCGCCAACGGTATTATTCCAGTGATATCGCCGATCGCAGTGGGCGAAGACGGCAACACGTATAATATCAATGCCGACACCATGGCCGGGGCCATTGCCGGGGCACTGGGTGCGCGACGTTTTGTTCTGCTGACCGACGTACCCGGGGTTCTCAACAAAGACGGTGACATGCTGACCGAATTGACCGGCGGTGATATTGCTGACTTAAAGGCAAACGGCACCATCACCGGCGGCATGATCCCGAAGGTAGACACCTGCCTGCACGCAATTGGGCAAGGTGTACGCGGCGCAGTTATTCTGGATGGGCGGGTCACTCACGCCATTTTGTTGGAAATTTTTACTGAAAGCGGCGCTGGCACGCTGATCAGAGGCCAGACACCGGCCTGATTTTTGCCAGTTATGCCTGATTTTCGCCAATTATGACGGCGCGCAAACCGTTAGTCCTGATCGGTGAAATAGCTCAAATGCCATTCCAATTCACTGTCCTTTATCGGGTATTTGTTACCGTCTTTCGCCGACAATAATTGCGCTGTTGGCACCAGAGCGAAACTTGTCTGCACATCATAAGCGGTTCGCATTGTCAGTCCGGCTTTCCAGCATAAGGCCGTAACAACACGGCCACTTTTGGACATAATAACCTCGCGCACTGTCTCTGGCGGCAAGTCGGCCATCACGGCCAAACACTGCATTAACAGCTCGCGCCTGTTGCCTTCAATTTGCTCAAGAACGAATTTATCGTCCAGCATACCGCGTTCAAAATAATCCTGCGCTTTCGCCGCAAGCCTGGCCTGTTCGTCGTCCCCGACCTTTTCGTCAGCCAACCGTTCGCGAACCTTGTCCAGCAATTCCTCCGCCTGTTCCTCAGACAGCTGGCTTTGCTCCATCATGGCATGTACCAGCGCCGACGCCACAAACCCGGCAATGCGTCTCATGGCCCTAATAGACAGTTGCGGCCGAAGCGACAGGGGTTTGTGCAAATCTTCCACGCTGGAGGCCTGTGAAATTATCTGATCGAGCGTATCTTCGCGTATCTGCGCATTTTTATTGGTTAACAGTGCCGCCACAGCCGGAACATCCAGCGTTCCTGCGATGTCGGACGACACCTGTTCAGATACTGTCTTACGACTGGCAATGGCCTCCAGCGCACCCGAACTGACACCGGCAGCGATAATTTCGCGCAGGTCTTCATCGTTAAGTAGCGGCGAATACTGCAAAATAGGACCACAAACAATCTCTTCAATGTCGCGGGCAAGCTGGTCAACCAGCGCCTTTGGCACATCCGCACTACCTTTGATTTCCTCTGCGACCATGGCCCGAATCCTGGGCAACTGGTCCTGAGCCAACGCCTCAAGAACCTTGATCGATTTATCGCGGATGGTTTGCTGGTCCTCGGATTTCATGCCCGGGACAAGCCTGCCAATTTTACGGGCCAGTTCTGCCCGCACATTTTCGTCCGCATCATTTTTGAGAATTTCATCGGCCTGGATCGGCGTCGAGGCGTTGCCAGCGATTAACATACGAACCGTAGGCGATTGGTCTTCCGCCAGAAAATATAATACTTCCGGGCGCGCATTCGGCCGGGCGGCCAATTGCTTCTTCTGATCTTCTGATCCAGCCTTCAGAATTGACTGCTCTTCCTCCAGTGACAGGGATGCAGGCAAAGTTTTTTCGCCGCTAAAAATTGACTTGATTTTCTGCAGCATCAGGCCATCCCTCCTGCCATCACCTGTTTTGGCCCTTCAGCGACAGAGGCAATAGCCACATTGCTTCGTCCGGCGTTTTTAACTTTGTAAAGGGCCGCGTCTGCGCGCTCGGCCATGCCAGCGAATTTCAGGTCCAACCCCGGCGTTGACGCACAAACCCCAACAGAGGCCGATAGCTTCAATTGATCCGCGCCGATTGTTTCCCTGACTGTCCGCATATTATCAATCAGCGACCTTGCTTTCAGCGCCGCATCATCCGGTGAAATATCTTCCAGCCACAAAACAAACTCATCTCCGCCGTATCGGCCCACCAAATCACACGACCGCACCAGAGTTTGCATCCTGTCTGCCACCATTTTTATCGCGGTATCGCCGGCCTTGTGCCCAAGCGTGTCGTTAACTTCCTTGAAATGATCCAAATCGACAAACAACAGGCAACCGGACTGGCCGGACCGGCACTGATGGCGCAAGCGACGCTCTACCGAATCGACAAAAGCCCGCCGGTTCAAAATTCCGGTCAATTCGTCAAGCGAGGACAATCGTTGCAATTTATTGATAAGTTGGGCTTTACCAAAGGCCGCGGCGAGCGAGTCGGTAATATCTGCCAGCAAAGATTTTTCGTGACTAGCCCAGGGGTAGGTCGCTGTGTCACGGCAGATTACAAACATGCCAATCCCGCTGCCGCTCTCTTCCAAGCGCACAGCAAGGTGATTGTTGTCGCCGTCCTGCACCTGAATTATTGGGTCTGCCGCCAGGGCCAATTTTTGCCAAATTTCGCCGATGTTTGGCACCACCGGCGATTCGCCGCAAATAGCAGCAGGCACCAGACCTTCGGGAAATTTGACAACAGACCACACCAGATCGGCCCTCAACACGTCCATCAATTCATTGGAGGCGCTATCAAGCAGCATTTCGGATGTGTCGGCGGTATTGATCAGACTAACGATTCGCTGCTGCACACTCAGCCGCTGATTATCCAACCGGGTCTGGCGGTCAGAAGCCACTTGCGATGAAACATCCCGGCACACGCCTCGTACTCCGGCCGTTTTATTGTCGCCCAGCTGGACGGGTTCAACCGTAAAGCTGACCCAGTATTTTGTGCCCATACCAAAATCGACTTGCACCGCATCAAAAGTGTAGGCTTTTTTCGATGCAAACGGATTGCGCGATGGCATCTTGCCGTTTGGCCAGAAAATATCGTCCGCCGACCGACCAATCCAGCCTGCCAGTTTTTGACCGAATGCCTCGTCCGGCGAAACAAAACGAAAAATCCGGTCACCGTCCACCTCAAAACAGAAATCAACCGCCCGGTCGAGCAGGCCTTTGAACATGCCGCGGCTTTCCAAAAGCGCTTCGGTCATCCGGTCAGACACAGTTGTGTCGCGTGCGGTGATCATGACCCGGTCAGCAAAGTAAACCCCGGTCAGGGAGTAACGGGTGCCGTCAGGCAGGGTCATCCGCTCTTCTGCTACCGACCGATTAGCTTTCACCGCTTCAAAAAGGGACACAATCTCGGGGACTTGTGCTTCCCACGCCTTCAACAGCGCAAAGGCGTTGCTGCTATTGTCAACCACGCTGCCGCTCAGGCCAATAGAAACAGCACAAACGGTGGTTTCCGTCAGCCTCGTCGTACTTTTTGGGTTATTTTTTCTGAACTTCAGCATTCACTTTGATCACATAACTGGAAACTATCTGGTGCATACGGTAAGACCACACGGTTAAAGTTGTTTTAACATTTGCAGATCATTCAACGCATACACTGGCAAAGCTTACACAGGATCCCATATGGCCGACCAAACTATCGCCGATGACAAAATGAGCGATCATCACCCAATCTTTTCCGAAGACCGCGACATATTTGTGTTTGATCTGGACAACACCCTGTATCCAGCGGAAAGCGACTTGTTCTCACAGGTTGATGTTAAAATTGGCCAGTATGTTCAAAGCTTGCTGGGTCTCGACCCTGCCGCAGCACGCAAAGTACAAAAGGGCTATTTACTGGAACACGGCACCACGTTGGGTGGGTTGATGGCGAACCATGATGTTGATCCGCAGCATTATCTGGACAGCGTGCATGACATCGACCTGTCACCGATAGCAAATGACCCTGCGCTGCGTGAAATGCTGCAGTCTCTCACAGGGCGACGACTGGTTTTCACCAACGCTGACCAGCCCTACGCAGAACGCGTGCTGGACCGCCTTGGCATCGGCGATCTTTTCGAGGGCATATTCGATATTCATGCCGCCAGCCTGGCCCCTAAACCACGGCCGCATGTCTATGATATGTTTCTGGGCAAATACGGAGTGGACCCCGCGCGCGCCATCATGTTTGAAGATATGGTTCGAAACCTGATACCGGCGCATGCTTTGGGCATGGCAACCGTGTGGATCAATACCGGCAGCACATGGGGCGAGGCCGACTATGACGCCAGTAAAGTGCACGCCGAGACCGAAAGCCTGCACGGATGGCTTGATAACCACATCTCGCGCCAAAAATCATAGGCTTTCACCGGCCGGTGCATTGACTTCAAAGGCTGGACCGCTATTGTTTGCCAGCTTTTTAACCACCATGCCACGCTCTGCTTAACGGGCGCATTATAAAGGGTTCTGCAATGGACTATTCCCAGCTGGAAACGACAATAACCGAAGCGTTTGACGCGCGTGATACCATTAGCAGCGACACCAAAGGGGCGGTGCGCGAAGCCGTGGACATCGCCTTGGGTTTGTTAGACAGCGGCACGCTCAGGGTTGCCAGCAAGGCAGACGACGGTTGGCAGGTGCATCAGTGGTTGAAAAAGGCCGTATTACTTTCTTTCCGGCTAAACGACATGGCTTTGATAGCAGGCGGTGCCGGCGAAAACACCAACTGGTGGGACAAGGTTCCCAGCAAATTTGAAGGCTGGGGCGAGGCAGAGTTTCGGGCTGCCGGTTTCCGCGCCGTGCCCGGCTCCATTGTGCGCCGTTCAGCCTACATATCAAAAGACGTGGTTTTGATGCCGTCTTTTGTAAATCTGGGCGCACATGTGGGCGAAGGTACAATGGTTGATACCTGGGCCAGCGTTGGTAGCTGTGCGCAGGTTGGCGCTCATGTCCATGTCTCGGCCGGTGCCGGGATCGGCGGCGTATTGGAACCATTACAAGCCAACCCAACAATTATTGAAGACAATTGTTTTATCGGCGCGCGGTCAGAGGTTGTTGAAGGCGTTGTCGTCGAAGAAGGTTCGGTTATTTCAATGGGTGTTTTCATCACCGCGTCAACAAAAATAATTGACCGCAATACCGGCGAAATTTTCAGGGGCCGCGTGCCAGCCTACAGCGTTGTTGTTCCCGGCAGCCTACCGGGAAAACCGCTGCCCGACGGCAGCCCCGGCCCAAGTCTTTCCTGCGCAGTTATCGTAAAGCGGGTTGACGAACAGACACGCGCCAAAACATCTGTCAACGATCTGCTGCGGGACTGACGCGTGCCGCTGATCGATCCCATTGAGCTGTCGCAGGCGCTGATCCGTCACCCGAGCGTAACGCCCGACACCGGTAATACGCTGGATTTGCTGGCTGAACATCTGACGGAAATGGATTTCGATTGTCACAAACTGGTTTTCGAGGAAGAAGGCACTGACCCGGTGCCCAACCTTTATGCGCGGCTGGGGACAGGTGCACCCAATTTTTGTTTCGCTGGCCACACCGACGTTGTGCCAGTAGGGGCTGCCCATAATTGGAGCGTTGATCCTTTCGCCGCTGACATAAAAGGCGGCAACTTATACGGACGCGGCGCATCCGACATGAAGTCAGCCATCGCCGCCTTTGTCGCGGCAGTGAGCCGTTATCTGGAGGGCCAAGTTCCCGGAGAAGCATTTGGTGGATCCATATCGCTTTTGATCACCGGCGACGAGGAGGGCCCGGCGGTGAACGGCACCAGGAAAGTGCTGGACTGGTTGCGGACGCGCGGCGAAGCCATTGATTATTGCCTGGTCGGCGAACCAACCAACCCGCAGGAGTTGGGGCAAATGATCAAAGTGGGAAGGCGCGGCAGCCTGCACGGTATGCTAACGGTGCACGGCATTCAGGGCCATGTAGCTTACCCGCACACGGCGAAAAACCCGATACCGGATTTGGTTGCGGTGCTCGGCGAACTGAACAAGGAACCGCTGGACGGCGGCAATGAACTGTTTCAGGCGTCAAACCTTGAAATCGTCAATATCGATATCGGCAATGACAGCCACAATGTCATCCCGGCAGAGGCCAAGGCCCGGTTTAATGTGCGGTTCAATAACGAGTTTACCCCCGAAGACCTGCAGGCAGAACTGACCCGCCGAATGAAACGCGCAGGTGTTGAATATCAGATCGACTGGTGGGTATCCGGTGACAGTTTCCTCACCGAAAAAGGCCCACTTTCTGACGCGGTTGTCAGAGCGGTTGAGCAAGCAACAGGTAAAACGCCCGAACTTTCAACCACTGGCGGCACCTCGGATGCGCGCTTCATTAAAAACATGTGCCCGGTTGTTGAATTTGGCCTGGTCGGCGCGACCATGCATAAAATCGACGAACATGTTGCCGTGTCTGACATCGAAACACTCAGCAATATTTATCTGGATATTATTAAGCGCTTGGTCTCACCGAAGTAATCTCGCCGCGCAGTTCAGTCGAAAGAGAATTCACCGTGAATAATATGCAACCCAGACAACTATAAAGTTTTAGTTTCTTCTTATGCGTGTATTTGGTATGATTACTCAGTTGGTCAATAAGTGACCTGCGGACCGTGGCTATCACAGTCAGTTAAATTGTTTGGCATTAAGCACTTCTGGCGTTTCCAAAGCGACATATATACGGTCGCTGGCGGCACCGCTTCGTCACGGCAGAGCAATTTGATCTGGTTGAGAGCAATGCGGTTGTGACGTGACAGGACCTGCACCCCTGCGCCTGTCTTATCTGCAGGAACCAATGCACCAACAGTGGTGGCGGCCGTGCACCCCCATGCTGATCTAGCAGTTATGGTCGCCACCATTTCTCTCCAATACCCAAAATATGTCAGGTAATTTGGTCGATTGAGGCTTCCCAATTTGCACCGTTAAAATCAGTGACGGTCATGCCGTCCAGCGTGGATTTGTCAACGCAGCGTGCGTTGACCGACCATCCGTCCGGGTGGCTGCGTGGCACATAAAAGGCTTTAACCCCGCAGGTTTTACAGAACATATGGCGCGCTGTTCCTGTATTAAACCGATATTCGGTGAGATTGTCCTCGCCTGAAGTAATGCAGAACGCATCTGCCTTTACAATAAGGTGCAAAAATCCTGTGGCCGCACAGATGGAACAAGTACATGACGTTACGTCAAGGGTGGCCGGGGCCTGCACCTCGAACCGAACCGCGCCGCAGTGGCACTTGCCCCTGTGAGTAACGGTTTCCATCTATCCCACCTCGCCGCGCGCCCGTAGCGCCGCCGCCAAGGTGCCGTCATCCAGATAGTCAAGCTCGCCGCCCACTGGCACGCCGTGAGCCAGTGCTGTTACTTTTGCGCCGCTATCCGCCAGCCGCTCGGCCAGATAGTGGCTGGTGGTCTGCCCGTCCACTGTGGCGTTAAGCGCAAGGATAACTTCGACAACACCGCCCTCTGCTGCGCGGTTAATCAGACCCGCCACATTCAAATCATCTGGCCCTACGCCGTCCAGCGCCGACAGCGTGCCGCCCAGCACATGATACAGCCCCTTGAAAGTCTCAGAGCGGTCCAATGCCCACAGGTCGGCCACCTCCTCCACCACACAGATCACGGTTTGGTCGCGGCGCGCGTCTTCACACACATGGCAGGGGTTATGGGTATCCACATTGCCGCACTGGTCACATATTTGCACGCGTGCGGCCACGTCGTTAAGCGCAGTGGCCAGCGGCACCATGACACTGTCTTTTTTCTTGAGCATTTGCAGCGCCGAACGCCGGGCCGAGCGCGGCCCAAGGCCGGGCAGTTTGGCCAGAAGCTGGATCAGCCTATCAATGTCGCTGCCGTGAGAACGGGGCATCAGTTATCCTTTGCCAGAAAGTCTTCAAGAAGCTTTTTGCGGAATTTCCGGTCGCGTTTCAAGTCCCATTCCCGGCTCATGGCGTCAGACCGGTTTTTAAACTCTTCGGTGTAAAGAATTTGCCACTGCCGCCCGCGGGTTGATTTTGCCCCGAAGCCACTGTTGTGCGCAGCCAGGCGTTTTTCCAGATCATTGGTCCAGCCCACATAGGTTTTCGGCGTGCCATTGATGCTGCCAAGCACATAAGCGAAACAATAGTTCAAAAAGCTACCCTATTTTCTACCCTGCGCCCTTTTCACTTTCGCGCACATCAAATTCAAAACAATATGCCCCTTTGGAATGGCCAAGATTCATGTAATTTTTTGCAAAATAAAACGATTGATAATTACCGTAATCAATATTCGAAGTTTCAAAGTTGGCACACAACTCAAAAACATACTCAGAAATAAGCCTATAACCATATAACTCTTCTGAAATCGGATCTTGCATGAAATTTCGCGTAGAATCACTCTTGGTAGCTTCAACAACAGTTTCGGTAAGAGCCTTACCATCTTGATGATGAATGAGAAGGATATTTGCCACCTCTTTTAGGTCAGATACTCGTCTACTATCATTTTTCCGGAGCTGCATCTTCGCTGGCGAGTCAATCACGCTAATAGCCAGAAATACAAGCCCCACAAACAACGCTAAAAAACCTAAGAAGAAAAACAGAAATCTTTTTCTAACCTTCATCACTAGCTTCCAAACCTGCTTCAGCCAGCTTTATGTCTCTGTAATAGTAGGCAATGACAGCACCAGCGATAACCAGAACAATGACAACCTTCAAGACAAGGCGCAGCGTGACGTCGCCAGATAAAAAAGCTAAAACAAGAGCAATCAGGTCACCTAAAACGGTCATCGTGGCTGTAAACAACGCAAGATAGGTCAGCCATTGCCTACCGGTTGGCATGCCACAATTCGAAGTTAATTTTCGCTTTTCCTCAGCTCGCCATGCCACGAACAAATACACCGGAACGAATACCACACTCCAGGCAAGCCAGTATCTCACCGAACCTTCCAAATTCTCAACACTGCCATAATCAGTGGGGTAAGGCATTTGAAGTTCAATAATATTGAATGCGAGAAAAATTAATCCAAAGCTAGCTAAGTGCAATGCTACAAATAGAAACAAGTAAAAAACGGTGTCTTTTGCAGCCAGTGAAAATTGCTTACTCGGGACAGGCACAGGAAATTCAATGTCATGAAAAGCTGAAATAGCTTGAGTAACTTCTTCTTTTTCCCAGCCTGCTGCTTCCAACGCACCCTTAATCTCTGTACGGCTCAAGCCTTTGCCTAGTGACTTCTCCACAAACTCCGCCAAACCTTTATTGACCGCCATGCAACCCCCTATCGCGTATAAATTACAGTTTTAAGCTATTGCATTTAGATTGCAAAAGTAAATCAGGGCAACCCTAAAAAGGCATTTTAAAGTCAGCCGGCAGGCCCATGCCGCCAGCCAGATTTTTCATCTGTTCGGCGGCAGCGTCTGCCACTTTGGCTTTTGCCTGATTGTGGGCAGCGACGATCAGGTCCTCCAGCACCTCGCGGTCCTCGGTGGAAAACAGGCTGTCATCGATCGAAACATTTTTCATCTCGCCGGTGCCGTTCAGCGTTACCTTCACCATGCCTGCGCCCGCCTCTCCCTCAACTGTCATATCCGCAAGACCGGACTGCATGTCACCCATTTTGGACTGCATTTCCTGAGCTTTTTTCAGCATTTCAGTGAGATTTTTCATCGGTATCGCTCCAAACTCTAAAAATCGAACTCGTTCTTGTCTTCTTCAGGGTCTTCGTATGTTAACCCATCATCTGCGGCAGCAGCTTCCTCCAACTGCTCATCCAGCGTGCGCTTGTCACGCACCGCCAACAAACGGGCTTCAGGGAACACGTCCAGCAGGGCTTTTACCGCCGGGTCTGCCAGCGTTTCGTCGCGGCGTTTTTTGTTGCGCGCGTCATGCTGTTCTTTCAGCGTGGTGCTGGCAGGCGCAGCGCCGTTGTCGACCGAGATCATCCAGTCACTGCCGGTCCAGGCCTTCAGGCACTGTTTGGCGCGCATGACAAAATCATTGGGCGTGCGTCCAGTGGTGGTGATCGAAAATGCGCTGGGCTTATAGTCCACGATCCGTACATGATCGGTCAACACAGTTGCCAGAATACCCTCTTTTTCGGCCTGAAACAGCGCCACCATCTTCTCGAAACTAACCGGCATCGGATGCAAGGGATGATCACCAACCTCTTCTGCTCGAAGCGCAACAATATCAGCAGAACGCGGTTGCGCGGCTTGTTGTTGGGCCGCCTGCGTTTGTTGCTGCATCGGCCCAGAGGCTGTTGGACCAGCTGCAGGGCCGCCCGCAGAGGTACTTGATGCCGACGGTTGCGCCGGGTTATTTTGCAATTTTTTCACCAGGTCTGCCGGACTGGGCAAGCCGGACGCATAGGCCATACGAATAAGCACCATTTCGGCAGCGGCGATCGCGCTGGGCGCAACCCGCACCTCGGAAAGGCCTTTCATCAGCATCTGCCACGCGCGCGTCAGGTGCGGCATACCAAGGCTTGCTGCCATCTTGCCGCCCTGTTCTTTCTCGGCTTCCGACACCAGCGCATCGGTGCCAGTGTCGGGCGTTACCTTCAAACGAGTTAACCAGTGCGACACCTCAAGAAGGTCATTGATCACCACAACCGGGTCCGCGCCGCTGTCATACTGGGTGCGCAGCGTCGCCAGCGCGTCAGCGATCTCGCCTTTCATGATCTGCTCGAACAGGTCCAGCACCTGCGCCCGGTCAGCAAGGCCCAGCATATCACGCACCTGGGTTTCAGTTACCTTGCCCGCGCCGTGGGCAATGGCTTGGTCCAGCAATGACAGGCTATCGCGAACCGAACCTTCCGCCGCGCGAGCAATCAGCGTCAGCGCGCCGTCTTCCGCCGTGCAATTCTCATTCGCCACCAGTTTGGCCAAATGGTCAACCAGCGTTTGGGCCTCAACCCGCTTCAAATCGAAACGCTGACAGCGTGACAGCACTGTCACGGGCAATTTGCGAATTTCAGTGGTCGCGAAAATAAATTTCACGCTTTCAGGTGGCTCCTCCAGCGTTTTCAGCAGTGCATTGAAAGCCGACTTGGACAGCATGTGCACTTCGTCAATGATATATATTTTATAGCGCGCAGAAACCGGCGCATAACGCACGCTTTCAATAATCTCGCGGATATCATCGACCCCGGTCCGCGATGCGGCATCCATCTCCAGCACGTCCACATGGCGGCTTTCGCTGATCGATTTGCAATTGTCACATTCGCCGCACGGCGCAATGGTCGGGCCGTCGGCGGCTGTGCAATTCAGCGCCTTGGCGATAATGCGGGCGGTAGTGGTTTTACCCACCCCGCGAACGCCGGTTAGAATAAATGCATGCGCCAAGCGGCCGGTATCAATAGCGTTGGAGAGCGTGCGCACCATGGCTTCCTGCCCGATAAGGCTGTCAAAGTCAGCCGGGCGGTATTTGCGCGCAAGAACGCGGTAATTTTTGTCTGGTGCCTGCTCGCTCATATGGGATTTCTCAACAAACTGTGTGGAACGTCTCTAATGGTACATATCGAAGAAGATATAATCAAACTACCAAATCAAGAGCACTGTTTTTTTATCAGGATTAAACTCGTTAACGCAGCCTTGTCTTCGTCCGTATATGAATTGAAGTCTTGATGAGTATTCATACTGGCCAAGGCAACCAAACTTTTCTCATCAATTATTCCTTCAAAAAGGACGGACTCAAGCCCATCGACGTCAAATAGTTTCGCATAATCAGAATGTCGCAGCCGATTCTGATATTCTTGCTTATTGATGTGAGTCAGCAACCATACGAATTTCGAATATCTCAAAAAATTAAGTCGGGATATGGACTTGTCTTTATGTTCAAAATGATCGCTGTTATCAACAATATGAAACATTAAACCGGCAGGTTTAAGAGCGTTCATCATTTGGGGTATCATATCGGCAAGAATTTTCGGCGAAATATGTTCCAAAACCGTGCGAGAGCATATTATATCAGCGCTCTGTTTTTTTACCTGCTCGAAGTCAAATGGACATAAATAGTCAAAATCTAGCGGTCGACGAAGATTCGCTAGAATTTCCGATTGCTCGATACCAGTTGCTAGTGCGATGTCTTCTGCTTGTGATTCGACGAAATCTCTCGCCTGCCGTCGGGTCGCCTCATCCATCAGAGGCTCTACATCTGTCAAAACCAGTTTTTTAGCGCCAACAGAATGAAATATATAAGGAATCGTGGGCACCCACCCTGTGCCAATTTCCAAAACAGTCCCAAAACATGCGCCCGCATTTTTTAATGCGACAACCATCTCCAACCCCTGTTCAAAGGCGTAACTGTCATTCGCATGCAGAGACTCATAAGGTCTCATAACTCTCAATTGCTGACGTAAAAAATTCTTAAACGGAATTAGACTTTTTACCGTTGAAAAAAATACTTGCTTCCACATCAGTTTAACCCCCTTAAAGAAACATACCTAAAGTTGGTAACAAGCCAATATAAATCGACACGCTAGAGATCATTAAATTGATTTGAAAGGATGGGAGAGCCAAACGACCCAGGCACAACCCGTTACGGCTGCTTCCTCTCGGACCTGACCGGATTGGCGAGCGGCTTGTCCGCCAGCTCTCCCGAGGGTTATATGGCAACTGTTAAAAGCACTTGCAAGCGAAATAGCACGCGCTAGGTATAAACACAGTACAAAATAAGCGGCATCCATTAAAGGCGACCTTATGGCTCTTCAGGCAATTCAAAGCTTCTTCTCGGGCAACCCTTTGGACCGGGCCGACCACCTGCGCAAGCAAGATGCCACCATGGCCGACCTGTTGAAGTCGGCTGAGGCTGGCTTCATGCTCGTGCTGAACGGTGAAATTTTGAGCGATCCGGTGGGCGGGATATGCTGGTTGAGTTACCGCCAATGCGCCTACCTGCCCCTTGGTACCCAAATTTTCCTTGGTCTGGAGGGCGGGGCTCCGCGTTACGCTGCTGAACTGGAAGGCAAGGCAGCGGATTTTGATGGCCTTTTCCCTGACGCCAAGTTCCGCGATGCCAAATTTCGAGACGCCAGGGCGCTGGGTATGAAAGCCGGTTTTTCCCACCCGGAACTGGGTATTATTGCCCAGGCAAAGTCGATGTTGAGCTGGCACCGGAGCCACCGTTTTTGCGCCCAGTGCGGCGTAGAATCCGCTTTGGTTAAAGCGGGCTACGAACGCCTGTGCCCTTCCTGTAACGCCAGCCATTTCCCGCGCACGGACCCGGTGGTTATCATGCTGGCCTGCCACGGCGACGAGGCTCTGGTTGGGCGCGGTCCGCAATTGCCGCCCGGGTATTTTTCTGCCCTTGCAGGTTTTATGGAGCCGGGTGAAACCATTGAAGAAGCCGTTGCCCGCGAATTGATGGAAGAAGCCGGTGTCGAAGCAACCTCCGTGCAGATAATCGCCAACCAGCCCTGGCCGTGGCCGTCCAGCCTGATGATTGGCTGCACAGCAGAGGTGAGGGACAAAAAACTTACGCTCGACGAGACAGAAATTGACGACGCCCGCTGGATAACGCGCGCTCAGGCAAGAGCTGCGCTGGCGGGCGAATCAGCTGATTTTATGGTGCCTCCGCCGATCGCCATTGCCCACGATTTAATCAAATATTGGACAACCTAAAAATTAAAATACGTGGCAAGCGTAATTATTGATTAATCATTGACCCCTATATTCATAGCACCTAATCAATGGGTGGGGGGTCGCTGGAGACAGCGCAATGAAAATGAGCGATGTACAGGACCATGTCCTGCGATATTGGCTTAAAAACTGCCCTGATAGCGGCGGTGTCTATCCCAGCCGACAGGACATCAAGGTTAGCGACATGCGCCGCCGGATGGCCCATATTGCGATTTTAGACATTGAAACAGACCCGGTAGATTTTCGCTACCGGCTAATTGGCACTCGCTTGTGCGAATTTCTGTCCCGCGACTATACCGGTGAAAAAATGTCCAACCTGGAAGGCAAAGGGCCAGGCAGTGAGATTTGGGCAATATTCGAACGGGTCATGCAAAGTGGGGACCCCCTTTATTGCAAAGTTCCGTATGTCGGACCAAAAGCGGACTTCAAGCAGGCTAGCAGCCTGTATCTACCACTGGCGACTGATCATAAAACTATCGACAAAATTATGCTGGTATCGCATTTCGAACGAGCGCAGCTGGACCATACACCGTTTGATTTCGGTTGGATGGAATCCAGGATATATTCCGTTTTGCCGAGTTAAATGGTCAAAAATCAGGAACACCGGAATCAATAATCAGCAAAAACTCTCCATCGCCTTCGCCATTTGAATATCAAGCTTTGTGACGCCGCCGCCTTCATCGCCAGTATCGTGTGTTGTCAGTTTAACCTCGACCTTGTTGTAGACATTGAACCATTCAGGGTGATGGTCAATTTTTTCTGCGAGCAGCGCTGCCCGGTTCATGAACGCCCAGGCTTCGCTAAAGTCACCAAATCGAAACGTCTTCAAAATCGCCCTTTGCACGGCGTCATAGCGCCAGCCCGACAAACCACTGAGCGCATTGCCGCGATCTGCCTGTGATAATATTATCGGCCGTTCCGCCATAACTTGTCCTTTCAGGTCATCATGCCAATAATTCTTCCACCAGCAAAGGCATCAATGTTCCGGCTTCGCCGTGCCGGGTTTCTGCGAAATAACTGGCACCGTCGCTTGGCTCCAGATTCACTTCGATGGTGTGCGCCGTGCCTGCCGCGCGAACCAGCGACACGAAGCCCGCTGCCGGGTAAACACTGCCACTGGTGCCAATTGAGATAAACAGATCACATGCGCATAGCAAACTTTCAATTCGGTCCATTTCAAACGGCATTTCACCGAACCAGACAATGTGCGGACGCAGGGCCGACTGGTTAAAACAATTCGGGCACTGGCTTGCCTGGTCGCAGTCGTCCGGCCACAGGAAAACACGCCTGCAACACACGCATCGCACTTTACCCAGCTCACCGTGCATATGGATGATGTTCGTGCTGCCGCCACGCTCGTGCAGGTTATCAACATTCTGGGTGACAATGGTTACTTGCCCGTCCAGTTTGGTTTCCAGCGTGCCAAGCGCGGTGTGCGCCGCATTGGGCTCAACATTTTTCAACTGCGCCCGTCGGGTATTGTAGAAATTCTGCACCATATCCGGATCGCGGCGAAACGCTTCCGGGGTCGCAACATCTTCGATACGATGCTGTTCCCACAGGCCGCCATTATCCCGAAAGGTGGCCACGCCGGATTCCGCCGATACGCCCGCCCCGGTCAGCACAACAATGTTTTTATAGCTGGCCACTCTCATTACCTTCTGGCACATTTCTTTCTGGCTATTTACCTATAGCCTAGTTTTTTGGCCATGGAACACAAGCAGGAGAATAAGTGTGACGGCGGTCCTTTTTGTATGTATGGGCAATATTTGTCGCTCGCCGATGGCCGAAGGCGCCTTTCGCAGTGCCGCCGAAAAAGCCGGTTTGCTCGACCGGCTCACTATCGATAGTGCCGGCACCATTGGCTATCACGCCGGTGCTGCCCCCGACCCGCGCGCGCAAGCCGCTGCAACAGCCCGGGGTGTGGACATCTCGGGCCACCGATCCCGCAAAGTGACCGCCAGCGACTTTGAGGCCTTCGACTATATTATGGTAATGGACCGGGAAAATTACGGTGACCTGATGGCCAGATGCCCTGACGGACGGCAAGACCGTATTCAACTGTTTTTAAGCTATGCGCCCGGCGTGCCAATTGATGAAATGCCAGACCCTTATATTGGTCCCGCCAGTCAGTTTGACACCTGTTACAATGCCGCCGCCGACGCTGCCGAGGGCCTGCTTGATGTCCTCAAATCGCAGCACCTGTAACCAGGATGGCCGGTTCAATCAGAGAAAAACTTGAAACAGCCCTTGGGGCCGCGATTGTGCGTTCAAAGCCGTTGAGCGGCGGCGATATTGCTGATGTGTCGCTGCTGACACTGGCTGACGAGCGGCAAGTCGTTGCCAAAAGACCGAGGATGGACCAGCCAGACACCACAGCCGTCGAAAAAATGATGCTTAAACATCTGGCATCCAAATCGTCGTTGCCGGTGCCGGAAGTTTTGTTTCAAAGCAAAGGTATTCTTGTACTGAGCTATTTACCCAACAGCGGCACGGCCAACAGCGCGGCCGTGGCAAAAGATGCGGCCCGGCATATTGCCGGGCTGCATGCCGTTAGGCCCAAAGGCAACAGACCTTTTTTTGGCTTTAACAAAGACACTTATATCGGCCCGCTACCGCAGCAAAATAAACCGTCCGACAATTGGTGTGTTTTTTTCAGGGAGCGACGCCTGCTGGCGATGGCCACCTCGTGCGCGCGCACCGGTAGGTTACCCTCGGCCCTTATGACGCGAATCGAAAATCTAGCTGCACAGTTGGATGACTTTCTTCCCGCAACACCTGTGTCCAGTCTTTTGCACGGCGACTTGTGGGCAGGCAATATGCTGATGGACGGTGACCATGTGGTGGGCTTTATCGACCCCGCCATTTCCTATGGTCACAATGAAATGGACTTGGCGTTCATTGACCTGATGGGCGGCCTGGACCCGGTGTTTTTTGATGCCTACACCGAATTTACGCCGATTGACGCTGATTTTTTCAAAGACCGAAAATCAATTTACCAACTGTGGCCGCTTTTGGTGCATGTCCGCCTGTTCGGCGGGGGATATGTTAACCAGGTGGAACAAATTATCGACGATTTGGGCTTTTGAACCGACGGCCCGACATCACAGTCACCGTAATGTGAACTGAAACGACGAAGAAAATCCAGTATTCAGAGAAAAACACAGCGCGACAAATCGAGGGTTACTGGCCAAATGGCGACGCTTAGAAAAATTCTTAAATCCTTCAAATTCTGGCTGACACTTGTGGTGTTGCCGATGGTGCTGGTCGGCTGTGCTGGCATTTTTATGGATTTCGAATCAGATTTCGTCAGCGACGACTATGTTTCCCGTGAAACATTACAGCTGGACGTGGCGGGCGGCATCGAGCTTAGTTATTTACGCGGCGGTGACCCAGGTGGCCAGCGGGTTATCTTCGTCCACGGCACGCCAGGCGATGCAGGCGGCAACTGGTACAATATGCTCAAAAACGTGCCAGATGGTTTTGAGTTTATCGCCGTGGACCGACCGGGTTTTGGCTTCACGCGCCCCAAGAAACAAGTGGTCGAACTGGACGCCCAAGCGGCAGCATTGGCCCCACTGTTTGTCACCCGAGGCGACAAAAAAACTATCCTCGCGGGCCATTCGCTGGGCGGGCCTATCGTCGCCGCAGCGGCGGCCAATTACCCTGACGACGTTGGCGGCATTTTGGTGCTTGCCGGAGCACTTGATCCGGACCTGGAAGATGTCCTGTTCATCCAGCATGTGGGCAACGTGCCACCGTTTAGCTGGTTACTGAATACCGTGTTGCGCAACTCCAACCGCGAGTTGATCGCATTGGAAGACGAGCTCCGATTGCTGCAGCCCAAGCTGTCAGGCATCAAACAACCGGTTACCATCATTCACGGCACCGAGGATGATTTGGTGCCCTATGCCAATGTTCCCTTTATGGAGCGCACCTTGACTGGCACGCGCAAGCTGGACGTCATTAAGATTGAGGGAATGGACCATTTTCTGCAGTGGCGACAGCAGGATGTGGTGATGAATGCTGTGCTGGAGATGGCTAAAACCATGGCGCTTGATGCAAAGGCGACAGGGGAAGCCCTCTCGGCAACTAATGCCGCTTATTCAGCGCTGACCACTGCCCATTCCCGGTAAAGTTCATCGTCAGAAAAATCGCCCGCACTCATATCGTGGCCATAAGCGTGAAATTCAGCCTCATGGCGGAAAAACGAGCCCTCAGAGGTTCGTTCGCTGGAAAAAAGAACAAAACGATCAACGGACATTGCTGCGGTTTTCAAATTCTGATTGCTGGTTAACCAGTCACCGACCCGTGCCTCTGCGCCTCTGCGAAAGCGAGCGAGCGTAACATGCGGCTTATATTTACGGCGGTCAATTTCCACATCAATTCTATCGAGCGCCGAGGCAATTTTTTCGTGCAAATGCAGCAGCGGAGTTTTATCCGCAACGCCTGCCCACAGAATTTTTGGACGCTTGGGTTTGCCGAACATACCGACACCCTCAAGCGATACTTCAAAGGGATCAAACCGTATACCCGCAAGCGCATCCTCAATTTCCCGCGTTACTTTTCGCGAGGCATCGCCAATAAATGCAAGGGTGAGATGCAACTGGTTGTCACGCTGCCAATGGGCGTTTTCGACGCCGCCCCGAGCCACGGAAAGGTCTTGGGTAAGGGGTTCATGGATGTCCAAGCCGACGAAAAGACGAGCCATCTGCACCTCCTGAAATTTACCTAAAGGTTGGCAATGAGGCGATTCTAGCGCGGAAATTTCTAACGCGAAAGAGCTTGTTTCACATAAGGGCCAATTTTTTCAATAATGATCGCCACGCCTTCTTTGGTCGGGTGCAAACCATCCGCCTGGTTCAATTCGGTGATCGTGGCCACACCGTCCAGAAAAAACGGATACAAGGGCACGTCGTATTGCTCGGAAAGCTCAGGGTATAGCGTGTTGAACGAGGCTTCATAATTCGGCCCCCAACTGGGCGACGCCAACATGCCTGCAACCAGGGTGGGGATGTCGCGTTCGGTCAGTGTTTTGAGCATTGCATCCATATTCACGCGAGTGATCTCAGGCGCAACACCACGCAGGGCATCGTTGGCACCCAGTTCAAGAATAACCAGATCAGGCTTGCCTGACTTTATCGGCGACAGGGCCCAATCAAGACGCGAACGACCACCCGAGGACGTGTCACCCGACACGCCGCCGTTGATAACTCGCACCGCCTGGCCCAGTTCTTTTTCAAGCCAAACCTGCAATTGATCGGTAAAACCCTCACCCGCAGGCAGACCGTACCCGGCCGTCAGGCTATCGCCGAAGGCCAAAATTGCAATAGGTTCAGCACCTGTATCGGTTATTTCCCGCGCGTTTGCCGCAAAAAACAGGCTGCCTGCCGCAAAAATGAGCGCATAGGCTGCAAAAAGCTGCAAAGGTAATATTTTGGTGAGACGATTGACCTTCATGATCCGAATACCTAGCTATAGACGTAATTAACAATAATAAACTTATAATTGGCAGCGAGGAATAAAAATACAATGGCAAAGCCACACCCCATCATTCAACTCACGAATGTGTCACTGACACTCGAGTCCGGTGCAGGACCGGTTAACATCCTGAAAGAAATCAATTTTGGCATTGAAAAAGGCGAGACAGTTGGCATTGTCGGCCCGTCCGGTTCAGGCAAATCTTCTTTGATGAGCTTGATGACAGGGCTCGAACAAGCCACATCAGGCAATGTTTTGGTCGACGGCCTGGCCTTTGAAGGGGCCAACGAGGACGATTTGGCCCGCCACCGGTTAAGCCGCGTGGGCATCGTCATGCAGGCGTTTCATCTTATTCCCACCATGACCGCGCTTGAAAATGTCGCGGTGCCGCTGGAACTGGCGGGAGTAAACGACGCCTTTGACCAGGCATCGCGCGAACTGGAAGCAGTTGGCCTTGCCCACCGTATGGACCATTACCCGGCGCAGCTGTCTGGCGGCGAGCAACAAAGAGTTGCTCTTGCGCGGGCATTGGCGCCACAACCGGCTATCCTGTTCGGCGACGAACCCACTGGTAATCTGGACGGCAAAACCGGCCGCGCCATCATTGATTTGATTTTTGACCTGTCAAAAAGTCGTGGCTCCACGCTGATTCTTGTGACCCACGACCCGGCACTGGCTGACCGGTGCGACCGGGTTATTTCCATGTCGGATGGCCGCATTGTTGACGACACCGGCGACACCCAGTCTGTCAGCGGCGAAGGTGACCTGATGCAAAAAGCGACGCAGCCATGATAACCCGAGACGCAAAAACACCGATTGCAGTGAAGCTGGCGCTGAGGGAACTACGCGCTGGCCTAAACGGTTTCAAGGTTTTCATGGCCTGCCTGATCTTGGGTGTAACTGCCATTGCCGCCATCGGATCGCTCACGCGCGCCATTCAGGAAGGCCTTGAGCGAGAAGGTCAATCGATCCTCGGCGGCGACATTGAAGTTAATATTTACCAGCGCGAAAGCACGCCCGAATCGGTTGCATGGTTTCAGGAACAAGGCCAGATGTCGTCTTCGGCGCGGCTGCGTACCATGGCGCGGGTTGACGGCGTGCCGTCGTCCACGCTGGTTGAACTGCGCGCTGTCGACAATCTGTACCCACTGTATGGATCATTTGAAACATCGCCCACGCTTGATAACGACGCACTTTTCTCTGCCGACGGCGGCACCTGGGGTGTTGCCATCGACCCGCTTCTTGCGGAGAAAATGAAAGTAGCTGTTGGCGACACGCTGGTTTTCGGTCGCATCAAAGCTGATGTGCGCGCCCTAATCGACCGCGAGCCAGACAAAGCCAACCTGGGCTTCCAGCTTGGCCCCACTGTAATGATTGGCCGCGAGGCCCTGGCTCAAACCGGGCTGGTAACCACCGGCAGTCTGGTGAACTTCTATTATAAAATACGCTTGCCTGCGGGCGCAGACGTAAACGCCGTGCGCGAGGAAATGAAGGCAGTATTCCCGGATGAGAACTGGCGCGTGCGTGACCGCGGCACCAGCGCGCCGGGTCTGCGGCGTTTCATTGAGCAAATGGGCATGTTCCTGACGCTTGTCGGCATATCCGCTTTGGTGGTTGGCGGCGTCGGTGTCGGTAACGCAGTACGCAGCTATATGGACCGCAAAACCCGCACCATTGCCACGCTGAAGATTTTGGGCGCAGACGGCAGCACTGTGTTTGCTACTTATTTCATCCAGATATTGTTTATTAGCACCATCGCGATCTCGGTTGGCCTGTTTGCTGGTGCTTTCCTGCCCGGCATATTGGCGCAATTTCTGCCTGACACGCTTCCGGTTAAACCTGAAGGCGGCGTATACCCGGTTGCGCTTTTACTGGCGGCAATATACGGCCTGATGATCACAGTTGCTTTTGCGGTATGGCCGCTGGGCAAAGCCCGCGACCTGCCAGCCGTGCGCCTGTTCAGGGCCATTGTTGCGCCCGAAGGCCGTTGGCCGCGGCTGATCTATACAGCAATTATTTTCGGTGCAGCAACCATTGTTGTGTTGCTGGCTGTTGGCATGTCCGACAATAGAATTTTGGCCGCGGGCTTCATGGTTGGTTCAGGTGTTACACTCGGCTTACTGCATTTCGCCAGTTGGCTAATTGAAAAAACGGCGGCTTCCGCGCCCCGACCAAAGAACGCATTGGTGCGCTTGGCAGTTGCGAATTTGCACCGTCCTGGAGCTGCCACTGGTACGGTGGTTATCTCGTTGGGGCTTAGTCTTACCCTTTTTGCTGGCATCGCACTGATTGGGGGAAATTTAAGCAAGCAATTGGGCGAACAGGTACCATCAGAAGCGCCAGCTTTTTTCATGCTGGATATTCAGCCCTATCAAGTTGAAGAGTTTGAAGCCACCGCAACCGGTATCGACGGCGTTGAGGATGTTGTCACCATTCCCAACTTGCGGGGCCGGGTAACCCATTTGAACGCGATACCAGCCAGCGACGTTGAAGTTGCCCAGGAAGTACGCTGGGTGCTGCGCGGCGACCGCGGCCTGTCCTACATGAAAGAGCTGAATAAAGGCAGCTCGCTGGTGGAAGGCAGCTGGTGGCCTGAGGGCTACGCGGGCGATCCTGAGATTAGCATGGGCAAGGAAGTGGCAGACGGGCTCGGCCTTTCGGTTGGCGACACTGTCACCGTGAATGTGCTGGGCCGCGACATCACCGCGCGCATTCGCTCGCTCAGGGAAATCAACTGGGGCACTTTCGGTTTTAACTTCGTAATTTTGTTCGACCCCTACACCCTGGCGCAAGCGCCGCACACGTTCATGGCCACCTTGAAGGCGTCGGGTGAGGCCGAGCAAATAGCCCACTCGACCATCACCAGCAAATACCCCAACATCACTGCTGTGCGGATGAAGGAAGTGCTGTCTTCGGTCAACACAATGGTTGCACAGATCAGTACTGCTGTGGAAGCAACAGCTTCGGTCGCCATCATCGCGGGGATATTGGTGCTGGCGGG
>JAJFIT010000117.1 GCA_021774775.1 Alphaproteobacteria bacterium
GCGCCAATGGCCAGCACCAGCAAGCCAACGGCAATAGATTTCAAAGTTTTGATATAAGTTTGGTAGTTCATGGAAACCTCACATACTAGATATTGTGTTTAACCTGAAAATTTTTACGATACGAGTCATTTTTATGATTGATGTAAACTTGACGTGCTGCGGTAGAACCAGTGGTCAACTATCTCGGAAGTCAGCAACAATTTTATTCTGATAAAACCGGGTAGCGGACCGAATTATTACCCCTTGACGACAAGCCTTACAATTTTCCGTCAATTGCCGCCTCAATATTCTCCCATGAAGCAACATTCAGCTTCGAACCATTGACAATTATTGTTGGCGTTGCGGATGCATTGTACCGTGTAGCAGCACCCTGGGTCATTTTTACCAAATGCTGTTGCATGTCGGAATTGGCGATACAACGATCCACTTGTATGCGGCTCATTCCACCTGCCCGCCGCGCGACTGCAGCCAAACCAGCTATCTTATCTTCTGCGCCTGCCCAATCTCGCTGACGTTCAAAGAAAACCTTTGTCAAACGCTTTGCTATATCCGGGGTTTTACAGCGCGCCACAGCTGATGCCGCCATATCGTATTGGTCCCGGACAAGATTCCTGTAAACGAACTTTATTTTGCCGTTATCGATATAATTTTCCTTGATTTTCGGGAAAATATTGGCCGCAAAATTGGCGCAAGCAGGACAAGTGAACGATGCATATTCGATAACTTCAACCGTCGCGTCCGGGTTACCGTATACAATGTCGCCCCATGTGCCTTCACCCCCCGCCGCCGCCGCCAACTTCGCAGCTTCTGCCAGTGCTTCAGCTTCCTGGGCTTTAACAGCCTCATGGTCGATCGTTTGCCCCGTGTTTTCAACGCTTTCGCCGCAAGCAGTGACCGCCAGCATCATAAGACCAGCGGCAACAGATTTCGAAAATTTAATGTAAGTTTGATAATTCATGGTAATCTATTCTTTATTCAAATAGTCACTGCCCAACTGGGCCTCGATCCTCAGCTTCAAGGCCGCATAGCCCGGAAAACTCATGGAAACACCGTTCAAAACGAGCGTCGGCGTAGCCTTCACGTCGTGGTCTTTCGCGCCTTTCTGCATCATCTCAACAATGTGCCTGGTCACCTGTTGATCGGACAGGCATTCTCGCACGCCGTCTTCGCTCAACCCTTCGCGGCCAACAATTTCCATTATTGCTGCCAGCTGGTTGTCAGACTGCAACCACTGTGCTTGCTCGGCAAACAATGTCGCCATCGTACGTTTCGTGGCATCTTCATCGGCCAGACACCGGCTGGCAGCAGCAGCAGCCAGATCAAGCCTGTTAAGCACGAAGTTGCGAAAAACAAAGCGTACATGGCCCTCGTCGATAAAGTCTTTCATCAATAGTGGCAGCACGTCACGCGAAAAGCTGGCGCAATGCGGGCAAGTAAGCGACGCATATTCGATCAGTTCAACAGATGCATCCCGGTTGCCGTATACGATATCGCCCCATACACCAGCACGGTCGGGAACAGTTATCCCGACCGAAGCTGCCGGAGCAGTAGATGCAGCCGCATCGGCAGTGGGCGATGAAGACTGTGCATTTGTACCTGACCCAAGGGCATAAACTGCCATGGTTACAGCCACAATCGCTGTCTTAGGGTTTGTTATTAAAATCATATTTCCTCACTTTACTCGCTACTTTTATTGCTTTTGATTTGGTTTATCCGACAGAACAAACTCGCCCAGGCTTTTAACAGCCGCCTGTAGCGGGCTCAACTCCCCGTCATGGTCGCCGATCAAGTCGTCAAGTTGCTGCTGGTGCGCTGCATCGAGTGGTTGTTTTTCAAGCGGCGCAGTTGTTTTAACGACCGGCAGCGGACCGTGGCGCACCTCTAGCCGCGAAACTGCTGCATAACCGAGATACCGATTAACCAGTTCGATCACCACGCCTGAGCGCTGCTGCAACACCGGCGCGAAGGCTGACTCGGCCCGCACATGCAGGGTGGCACCGCGCCGCTCGCCGCGCGGAAACGCCAGTCGAACCGGCACGGTTGACCGCGCCAGATCAGCCCCGACAATGCGGCCCCAGCGGGTCACAATCTCGGCTTCGGCAAAGCCCTTGGCCCGTACCGCTTTGGACACCAGGGTAGACGCCGTGCGCGACAGTTTGGCAACACGGCCCCGCCGGGGCGCTTGCTTTGACTTTGGCATTGCGCTGCCTGCGGTCTTCGACCGCGCTGGCTTACTTGGTGTCGATGACTTTTTCGCGGCCATTTGGCCAATTCTCCCACCACTTCAGGCGATAAACTTTGCTATCAGGTGCCATCCCTCGCCGCAAGCACAATCCCCGGCCATCAACCGCTTGTGATAAAATGACCAATTGTTAGAGTTTGAGATAGCCAAACTGGTTCAAATAACTATTTCCTCAATTCCATAGAGCCAATGTGCATGACGCAACGTATAACAAGCCAGCGGCACTTAAAGGATACAGCGTGAAAAACGCAACAACAGATATCTCGAACGACCTGCTCGACTGGTATGACCGCGAGCGGCGCAGCCTGCCGTGGCGTGCTGAACCGGGCCAGCGGGCTGACCCTTACCGTGTGTGGCTTTCGGAAATTATGCTGCAACAAACCACGGTCGCAACTGTAAAAGCTTATTTCGTCAAATTCCTCAAATTATGGCCAACGGTCGAGGCGCTTGCGCAAGCACCGCAAGAGCAGGTTCTCAAGGAATGGGCAGGCCTGGGGTATTACGCCCGGGCGCGCAACCTGCATAAATGCGCCCGTGTTGTCACCGGGGAGCTTGGCGGGCAGTTCCCACAAAGCGAAGATGGCCTGCGCGCCTTGCCCGGCATCGGCGACTATACCGCCGCCGCCATTGCTGCCATCGCGTTCGGCGTGCCCGCCGTTGTGGTAGACGGCAACATCGAACGGGTTGTCTCGCGTCTATTCCGCATCAACGACATGCTGCCACAAGCGAAAAAACCGATTAAAGCTGCAGCCGCAACGATCACCCCGACTGAGCGCTCTGGGCGCCCCGGCGATTTTGCCCAGGCAATGATGGACCTGGGCGCGGGCGTTTGCACACCGCGCAAGCCCAAGTGCTCGCAGTGCCCGCTTGCGGCACACTGCAAGGCGGCGACGTTCGGCGACATGGAACGCTATCCGGTTAGAAAGCCCAAAACGGTGAAACCAACCCGGCGAGCGATTAGTTTCTGGCTTACACACAACAGCCATATTTTGCTTGAGCGCAGGGCAGACAAAGGCTTGCTGGGCGGCATGCCCGGATTGTTTTCCACGCCGTGGGTTGAACGCACCGAGTTCCCCGGCGCGGGAGAATGGGCAGACGCTGCACCGCACCAAGGTGAATGGCGGCTGGGCGAGACGATCGCCAAACATACCTTCACCCATTTCCATTTGGAAACCCGCCTGGCGGTTGCAGCGGTGCCTGCGCGTCTGAATGTGGAAAATGGCTTTTGGGTCCCTCTGGCAGATCTTGCTGATGTAGGCCTGCCCACCGTCTTTAAGAAGATGCTACCGCTGGCGCGTTAGGCCCTCGCTCATCGAGACTACAATATGTCACTGTCCGAAAATGAACAATTATATGCTGGATTAGCGTTCGAATACGAACACCTATATTCAAATCTGAAACAAGTTCACAGGTAATACATTGTATTTATTGATAAATACTTGGAATCGTCACTTGGCCCAAGGTTTGCTATTATCGATGGTACAACACGGCCCGACACGACAGGACGAGGTAAAATGATAAAAAAATACGCGAAAATCACGCTAAAGACTTTGCTGCGCAATCGACTTCACAATCATGCCAACATCGCTGGCGTCAGCATGGGCCTGTATAGCCGCGCCCATTTCGGCGCCGCCCAAAACGCAGTGAAATTCAGAAATTAGCAGCGAGACAGACAGCGAGCACAATGGCGGATCGGCGACTCGCAACGCTGGTGTCCGCAACACTGAGCCAGTGAATAACCAATGGTTATTTGCTGGCTTTTTTGCCCGACTGCCATTCGTTTTGCCTTGCGCCCTAATCGCATACTTCATAATGAACGGCGTGACTGTCCCAGCGTTTTAAAAAATGCTGCGCCTCCTCGGGCACATGCGCTTTGGTATAATCGCTCCCCTGAAATTCGATGATGTTATCCAAACTGTCAAAGGTCAAAATTGTCAGGAATTG